>DAHXMK010000124.1 GCA_027365515.1 Candidatus Aminicenantota bacterium | reverse complement strand
CCGTACTGCTTCGCGAAGTCTCGCCGGGCCAGATCGTGACCGTGAGGCCGGATCACCTCCTCACTCACGACAACACGAGCGCCATCGTGGGGAAAGTTTCCGATGACTTGAAGAGCCACGGCCTCGTGGACAGGGAGCTTCCCGTCATCGCGATTGACCACGTCGTTCCGGCGGTGGACGAGAAGACGGCCACGGGCCACAAAAATATCCGCGAGTTCGTGAAGCAGTACGGGGTTAGCAATTTCTTCGACGTAGGAGAAGGGGTTTGCCACCAGCTAGTCGCCGAGAAGGGGCTCGCCCTTCCCGGATCGCTCGTCCTCGGTTCCGACAGCCACACCTGCACCTACGGCGCGCTAAATTCCTTCGCTACCGGAATAGACAGGACCGAGGCGGCCGTTCTCCTGCTCACCGGCGAGACATGGCTCAAAGTCCCCGAGACGATCAAGGTTTCGCTGAAGGGCTCCTTTAATAGAGGAGTCATGGGAAAAGACCTCGTCCTTCGGATAATAGGCGAAATCGGGGCCGACGGCGCAAACTATCAAGCCGTTGAGTTCCACGGCGATGTTTCGGCCCTCTCTATTGACGACAGGCTGACCGTGGCAAACATGGGAATTGAAATGGGGGCGAAGCTCGCCGTCTTCCCGGTTGACGGCGCGACCAAGCGCTACCTGGACGAGCACGCGCCCGGCTCGGCGTGGAAAGCCGTATGGGCCGACGACGACGCCTCTTATTGCAGGAAGCTTGGCTACGACCTCGGCACTGTAGAGCCGATGGTCGCGAAGCCGCACACCGTTGACAACTCCTCCACGGTGCGGGAAGTCGCCGGCCTTGAAATTCAGCAGGCGCTGTTGGGGACTTGCACGAACGGAAGGCTCTCGGACCTTCAAGCGGCGGCTTCCATCCTGAAGGGAAAGCGCGTGGCTTCGGGGGTCAGGCTGTTGGTCATTCCGGCGAGCCGCTCGATTTTTCAGGCCGCGATTGGGGACGGCACTCTCGCCTCGCTGGTTGACGCCGGAGCCTTGGTCGCCCCGCCAGGGTGCGGGCCATGCCTCGGCGCGCACCAGGGGTTGCTCGCGCCGGGAGAAAGATGCATCTCTTCATCCAACCGCAATTTCAAGGGGCGCATGGGAAGCAAGGAGGCGGAGGTCTTCCTGGCAAGCCCCATGACGGTGGCCGCGAGCGCGCTTACTGGAGCGATTACCGACCCGCGCGAGGTGGAATAATGATGACTCACCACGAAGTCACAAAGGACACGAAGGCGGGCAAGAAACAAAGCACGCCTTTGCACTCTTTGATCTTCCCCGTGTGCTTTTTGTGCCTTCGTGGTGAATGCTTCTTCGAGGTGCGGCAATGACAGTGTTTAAGTACGGCGACGACGTGAACACCGACCTTCTTTTTCCTGGACGCTACACCTACACTTGCGCCAAGGCGGAGGAGATACTTCCTCATCTTCTGGAGGACCTTGACCCCGGCTTCGCGAAGAGCGTCAGGCCGGGCGACATTATCATGGCCGGCAGGAATTTCGGCTGCGGCTCCTCCCGCGAACAGCCGGCCTTGGGACTCAAAGCCGCTGGCATCGAGGCGGTCGTCGCGAAATCCTTCGCCAGAATATTCTTCCGCGCGGCGATCAACCAGGGCTTGCTGTTGGTCGAGTGTGCGGGCGCCGTCGAGGCCTACCGTGAGGGCGACACCGTCAAGCTCGACGCCGCGAAAGGGGAAATAGCGGTGGGAGGCAAAAGCTTTTCGTTCGCCGCCCTTCCGCCGGAAATCCTCGCGATTCGCGAAGCCGGAGGGCTCTTGCCCTACGCCAGAAAGAGGATGAAGGAAGCGGAAAAAAGGTGAGGCGCAAGGACGGCGGGCGCGGGGCCGCTAGGCCTGAAGCGCCACGCGCCCCGGGAAGGTTTCGCTCGGCCGGCCGAAGATGTACCCCTGGCCGAACTTTACGCCCAGCTCCTTGAGCGCGCTTACTTCGGCGCGGGTCTCGACCCCTTCTGCGATCAGCTCCGCGTGGATGTTCGAGGCGAGCGCCAGCAGCGAGCTGACCAGCTCCTGTTTCAGCAAATTCTCCTCGATCCTCGTCACGAGAGAGATGTCAACCTTCAAGTAGAGCGGGCGGACGTGAGTTATCGTCTGGATGGAGGAGTAGCCGGTGCCGACGTCGTCAATGGCGATCTTGTAGCCCATCGTCGTGAATTCCTGCATCAGGACGCCGAACGCGTCGAAGTCCTCTATCGGGTTGCGCTCCGTCAGCTCCCAGACGACGTCGTTCGGCTGGAGGTTCGACGCCGCCAGGTTCTCGAAGGCTCTCCCGTTCAAAAACTCCGGGTCATCCAGCGTCGTCGGGAGCGTGTTGATGAAGAGGTAGGTGTTGGACGGCTTCGGCTTCGCGGCGCCGATCGCTGTGAGCTTGCAGAGCCGGTCCAGCTCCCGCCCGAGCTTCGACTGCTGGGCGCATGAAAAGAGCGTTTCCGGCGATTCGTAAGGAGTCTCCAATGGCCCGCGCGTCAACGCTTCGTACCCTATGGCATCGAGCGAATCGAGAGAGACTATCGGCTGAAAAAGGGTCCGCAGCCCCTTGCGGGCGATGATCTGCCTCAGTTCGAGCTCGTTGAGAATGCGCTCCATCTCCTCCTGCCGCCCGGCGACCCCGACCGCCTCCTCGGCGGCGTGGTGCACCGCCCGCTCGAAGCGCAGAAACGGGTTGTAATGGAGAACCGAATAGCCGACGTGAAGAGCGGCGCCGCGGGCCTCCTCGGGCCCCATGTCGTTGCGGAGGGATTTGTAAATGTCCCGCGCTATCGTTTCAAGCCGGTGGAGCGGCGAGCGGGCGAGCCTGTCGTAGGGAACGAAGACGCAGAAAGCATCGCCGTGGACGTGAGTCTGGGTCACGAGAAGCGAATCTTCATAGAAAGCCCGGTTGAAGGTTTCGAGCGACCCGGCCACCCGCTTCAACAACTCCTCGTACCGCTCGAAGCCGAGCACCGCCTCGGCCCGCTCCTGGTCGGAAAGCCCCAGATAGATGACCCCCAGGAATTGGTTCTGGCACATGAGCTTTAGCTGCTCGAACTTCGTGGGATAGGATGGCAAGCCGGTGTTGTTGTCATAGAGCGCAGCGCGAAGCGCCACGATTTCATTCATCAAAGAATCAACCGAGCGGCCGCCCACCAGCGCCTCCCTGCTTTCAATATACCCGCAATATGGCCGGCGCGCAAGGTGCTTTGCCAGATCAGAGGAAGCTCTTCGCGACATCGAGGCGATTTACGCCTATATCGCCCAAGACAATCCCGGCGCGGCCGCCAAGACGGCGATGCGCGTTATGGAGGCCGTCGGCCGCCTGGGCGAAACTCCGGGAATGGGCCGCCCGGGCCGGGTTCCAAACACGCGCGAACTCCTGGTTTCCGGCACGCCGTACCTCGTGCCCTACCGCGTCAAGCGCGCGGAGGTCCAAATCCTTCGCGTGTTCCACGCGTCACGGCGCGCCGAAGGCAAATGGTGAGCGGCGCGCCGGCGGAATTGCTCTTGTAGGAAGCATCTCACGATGCCGATCCGGCCTCAGATCGGGAAAACAATGCATATCACCACAAAGATCACGGAGGACACGAAGGGAAGAAGGTGAGAAGGGAGACGTGAGAAGTTAGAGGTGAAGGATGCAAAGCTGGCGCCGCGCCGATGGGCGCCTTCACTTCGTTCCGGCACGAATCCGCTTCCGAGCCGTCTCGAAGCGTTCATCCGCGCATTGAATCCGCTTTACGCTTCTCCCCGTCTCGTTCAGCGGCTTCTGGCCAAGTTCCTTGGCCGCCCATCGGCTTTCATCTCGCTTTGCAAGCCCCCCACCCCCCTTTGGGGGACGCCGGCGGCGTCGGACCATCTTCTGCGTCACTGCTCGCCGGCTCGCATCCTCAACGTATACAGATACGCCTCCGGTGCGGCCTGGCTCGCGTTCCTTGAATCTGGCCCAACGGCGCCGGGACGCGCGCTTCGTTCCGAAGCGCGGCAAGCAAAAAAGCCGAGCCCAGAGCCGAGAAATGCTAGAAAGCAAGATTTGACCCCGAACTACTCCATGAGTCTATGCCCAGAACTGTTGATATCACTGATGACTATCAATATAGTTCGACACTTCAATCAAGTTTAAGTCAGGGTCTCGAAAATACACAGATTCGATTTGACCAACGGCCCCTGTTCGCTTAACTGGACCTTCGATAACTTCAACGCCACATTGATGCAAGTGCGCAATCACGTCTGCTAATGGGACACTGGTAATGAAGCACAAATCGGCAGAGCCAGCCGTTGGCCAGCGGGCTTTAGGTTCAAACTCTTTACCGACTTCGTGCATATTGATCTTTTGGGAGCCAAAGGCAAGGGCCTTTCTGTTATCACCAAATGTGACAACGTCCATCCCAAGTGCCGTAGCGTAGAACGCACATGTTGCAGTAACGTTCTTAACGGTCAGTACGAAATGATCGAGGTGGTCTACTTTCATAGCATGTGACTCCTCATACCAGACGACATCTTTCGTTTCCACGAAGCGGGCATATCAACGCGAAGGTCAGCGGACCCGGCACGGCCGTGGTGAAGTACAAGGCCTAGCGTGCAGGGTGGAGGCTGACCGGGTCCGCTGCACCTACTGGTTAGGTGCCGTTGCTGGCTTCTGTAGTAACTTCCTGGGGAGAGAGTGACCGTCGTTCGATGCGCCCGTCTTCGTAAATCAGACTGACCAGTACCCTTCTCATCTTCTTTGTCGGCTCACTCTCTTTCGATGTCTCGGGGATACTGGCCATGAACTGAAACAAGAACTGCCGCGGATCGCCCTTCCCAGCGAATGGCCTTAATATCTCGCCAACGCTCAGGCCAGTAAGCTCAGGCTGCAAAAGATCCTCAAACAGCAGCGATGGCACCCCTACTTTACGGCCACCTACCCTGACCAGAATACGTTGAACATGCGTGCCATCGCTGGAAGCGATTACCGTAAATTCGATGGAACCAATCGGACTATTGGTCGCTGGCACAATCATGGTCATGCGGGAGGGCTCGAGGGGCCTGAGCAAAGTAGTGTTGGAGGACTGAGGCAGGGCGACAAGGACCATGATCGCCGCGAGGCCCACGTGCCGCATTTGGCCACCTCCTTCTAAGGCACCTAACGCAGAATGGACGACTGGGAAGGTGTTAGGCGACATAGAATGTGTCGCCTAATCTGGGATCGTTTCCCAGCCCCGCTCTGCAAGTCCATGATAGTCAGCCCCATGCGCCAAGTCAACTTCTTGCCCCTCCAGGTTAGGCGACAGCGCCGTGTCGCCTAACCTGGCAATGCGCCTTCAGTGAGCCATACGGGCGGGGGGAGAATGCCCCCGCCCGCGATTTGCTTCTATGCTTGCGCGTGCCTTGCATCTTTCACTGCTCACTACTCACGACTCACCAGTCACGCGCAATCGGCGTCTGGAGACGCCTCCTACAGCCTCACGCCTTGTTCACGGGCGGCCTGGGGGTGGTCTGGTCGCCGGTGGTTCCGTTGCCGCCGTTCTTCTTGTGGCTCTTCGGGGGGAGTTTCTCGAAGACGGCGAGCTTGCGCCGCCGCCATGAGAACGGCGCCTGCGGCCACGCGGATATTTTCCCCCTCCATTGACGAAGCCTCCAGAACGGTGGGCTTATTCTAGCGCGCCCGGAAGCCTTGTCAAGTGGTTTGCGCCGCCGCGCGGCGCGGCCTATAATCTGGCCATGCGGCGGTTGGTGGCGGTCGCGGTCGTCGTTTTTTCGCTGCTCGGGATGGCGCGGGGCGGGCTCAGGGTGGTGAAGAGTTCGCCCGAGGAGGGGGCCACCGGCGTTGATCCCGCGGCGCCGGTCGTGATCGTTTTTTCGGAGGCGATGGACCCCAAGACGCTCAACCGCGAGTCGGTCGAGATGGCTTACGCCGACAAGAACCTGCGCTTTTTCCGCGACCCTTTCCTGAACACCTCTTACACGTACGACGAGAAGAGCAATTCCCTTACGGTAAAGCCGCCGAGCCTCCTGCCGGGCAAGCAGATATCGGTCCTGATCAACTCGAAGGCGAGAAGCCTCTCGGGCGCTCCGCTTTCAGGCACCGAGGAAGTTCGCTTCAAGCTCTCCTTCTGGACCAAAGAAGCGAAATAAGGGCATTCACCACCAAGGCACGGAGGTCACGAAGAAAAGATTGTGAGAAGTTAGACGTGAGACGTTAGAAGTGAAGGATGCAGGATTTGCTCGGGCATCGGGGCCTTCCTCGCGCCTTTTCAATTTTTAATGTTGAATGTTTAATTTTGAATTGAGGCAGGTTCTATTCGATAGATGTAGTACCACAATTCAAAATTTAGAATTCAACATTCGAGCGTTCCTCCATTCCAAATTAAGAATTGAAAATTCAAAATTGCAGTTCATACGGACCTATCCACTTGTCAACTGGAAGGGCGCGGCAGGGCTCTAAGCAAAGCCACGGAAAAGGAGCGGGGCCCCGAAGGGCCCCGGAGGGAGAAGAGGGAGGGTTGGGACGACAAGTAAGATGCAACTTCCCCCTCTTTGGTAACAGGCCCGGGCCGCCACACTGAAACAAAGACGTGAGAGAGTGAGAGAGTGAGAAGGTAAGAGGGCAAGAAGGTCGCAGCGCCTTTCTTACATTCTCACATTCTCACTTCCTGATTTCAGTGCTTTCTCATGCTCCTTGGCCGCGCCGCAAGTTTCCGGTAGAATGGCCCCATGGGGCGGGTGATGGCCATAGATTGGGGGCGGCGGCGCGTCGGGGTCGCCCTTTCGGACGAGACGGCGACGCTGGCGAGGCCCCTGCCGACGCTGGACGGAAGCTCGCCCAAGCGTCTGTTGGAGGAGCTTTCCGCGATTGCCGCCAAGGAGGAGGCCGGGACGATAGTCGTAGGGCTTCCCGCCAACATGGACGGCACCGAGGGCGAGTCGGCGGCCGAGGCCCGAAAGCTCGGCGCTTCGCTCAAGGAGAGGCTGCCGGCCGTGAACGTTGTCTTCCTTGACGAGCGGCTTTCGACTAAGGAGGCCCGCGACATTCTCATCGAACACGGCGAACGGGCGAGGAAAAAATCGGGGCGGGTTGACCAGGTCGCCGCCGCGCTCCTCCTTCAGTCCTACTTGGACGGCCGGGCGTCGAAGCCATGAGCAGATTGAAGATCATTCTGGGGGCGCTCGCCCTTCTGTTGACCGTGGCCGCCGCCGTGGCGGCGGGACTTGTGGCGCGCGACCTCCGCACTCCCTACAAGGGTTACAGCGACAAGGTGATCCTCGACGTTCCCAAGGGCAGACGCGCCGGAGAAATCCTCGACGAGCTTTACGACCGTGGCGTCGTCCGCTCCCGCCTCTCCTTGAAGCTCGCCTACTCGTTCTCGGGAAGGCTCTCGACGCTGAAGGCCGGCAAGTACCTCTTCGACAAGCCGATGACGCCGCTGCAGGTCCTTAGCAAGCTTAGGCGCGGCGACGTTCTGTACGCCAGGCTGACACTTCCGGAAGGGCTGAGGATTGACGAAGCGGCGGTGCTTTTCGAGGAGGAGGGACTCGGGAAAAGCGAGTTGTTCCTTAAGGCGATGAAAGACCCCTCGCCCATCAGTGACGTGGACCCCAAGGCCGCCGATCTGGAAGGCTACCTCTTCCCGGAATCTTACTTCGTTGACCCAGGCACCTCGGAGCAGGCCATCGTCAGGATGCTCGCCCGCGCCTTCAAGGAGTGGTGGGCACGCCACGGCGAGAACGGCCCTCAGGGGTTGACGGTGCGCGGCGTGGTAACCCTGGCCTCGATAGTCGAGAAGGAGACCGCCGTCCCGGCGGAGCGCCCGCTGATCGCCGGCCTCTTCTTGAACCGCCTGCGGATAGGAATGCCGCTCCAATCCGACCCGACCGTTGTTTACGCGCTGTCGCTCTCCGGCCTCTACGACGGCCATCTCACGAGGGGCGAGTGGAGCTACCAGAGCCCATATAACACTTACCAGCACAACGGCCTGCCGCCCGGCCCGATCTGCTCGCCCGGCAAGGCATCGCTTGAAGCCGTTCTTCGGCCGGACGCTTCCAGGTACCTCTATTTCGTCGCCAAGAACGACGGCACCCACGCCTTCTCCGCGACGCTCGACGAGCACAACAGGGCGGTCGCGCGTTACAGAAACGGCCGCTCCAGCGGGAATAGATATTGATGCCGGCCAGGGTCGTTCTTGTGCGCCCGAGGTCTCCGGGCAACGTCGGCTCGGTGGCGCGCGCCATGAAAAACTTCGGCATGACGGACCTTTGCCTCGTTGACCCGAGGCTTCACCGCGCTTCCGACAGGCAGGGCGAAGCGCCCTACTTCGAGACCGAATCGCGCCGGATGGCCTGGCACGCCTCGGATATCCTCGACCGCGGCCGGACATTTCGCACTCTCGCCGCCGCCGTCGCCGATTGCGGCGTAGTCCTCGCCACATCGCCGCAACCCGTCTCCAGAATGCGTACGCTTTCCCCCGAGGAGGCGGCGGCCATGCTGGCCAAGAGGTCGGACGCGCCGGGGGCGGTGGTCTTCGGCTCGGAGTCTTCGGGGCTTACCAACGACGAGGCGGCGTTATGTTCCGGCGTGATCGTCATTCCTACCGACCCGGCGTACAGAGACCTCAACCTGGCGCAGAGCGCGGCGGTGATCGGCTACGTCTTCTACAGGGCCGGGCGCGAAACGGCGGGCCTTGAAAGCGAGCCGGAACTGGCGCTCGCTTCACACGCCTTCGTGGAAGAGACCGCCGGCGCCATGACGGAGGTGGCGCTCAGGGCCGGCTTTCTCAAGCAGGGCGGAGCACCCGTCGGCAGGGAGCTTCGCCACCTTCTGCACCGCGCCGGGCTGAGCCGCCGGGAAGCCGAACTATTTCGCAGTTTTTGGACGAGAATCCTCTCCCGCTTGCCCGAAAAGTGAGCGGGAAAGAGGCAGGGCCGTCCCGCCTTCGCCATTGACCAGCCTTTCCTTTTGAATGGTTTTCGGATAGAATGCGTTCTTATTGATATTGATGCGCGACCGTGCTGGAATCCAGGCGGCGGAGGAGGAAGCGATGGAACTGGCCATTACCACAAAGAAGCGGTGCGAGATGGTGGACATCACGGCGGAAGTCCAGCGTCTCTGCAAGGGATGGGGCAACACGGGCATCGTGACCATTCTCTGCCCCCACACGACCGCCGGAGTGACGCTCACGGAGAACTTCGACCCGACGGTCAAGGCCGATATCCTCGCCACGCTCGAAAAGCTCGTTCCTTTGAAAGGCGGCTACGCCCACGCCGAGGGCAACTCCGACGCCCACATCAAGTCGGCGATAATCGGGGCGAGCGTCGTTCTGCCGGTCGTGAAGGGCAAGGCGAGAATGGGGCGGTGGCAGGGCCTCTACTTCTGCGAGTTCGACGGCCCGAGACAGCGCTCGCTCTGGCTCACATTCGTCGCGGGCTGACCCAGGCCAGGCCAAAGCAAAGACGCATCTCCGCCGACATTTTTCGCTCGGCCGCCAAAAGCGTGGTAACCTGAAAACATGAGAGCCGTCCTTATCTACCTGGGAGAAAAAATCGCCGCGGTTTCAAAGCCGCCCGGCCTCAGCCTCGCCACGTCGCGGCGCGATGAGGAGGGCGCGGTGGCGAGGCTTTTGGCGGCACTCTCCGATTCAGAACGGTCGAAGGCCGGAAGCGGCTGGAGCCTCGTCCACAGGCTCGACTCGGGCACGTCGGGGCTGACGCTTCTGGCGCGCGGGCCGGCCGCCCACAAAGAAATCTCCTCGCTCTTTTCATCCGGTTCGGTCCACCGCCGTTATCTTGCGCTAGCCTGGGGGCGGTTCACCGATGAGGCCGGCCGCTTCTCATGGCCCTTGGGGCCAGATCCAAAGGACAGGCGAAAGATGCGCGTTGACCCTGGAGGAAAAGCCGCCGCGACGCGCTACAAAGTTTTGGGCGCCACCAGCGTGGCTTTGCTTCTTGAAATGGTGCCGGAGACGGGCCGCACGCACCAGATACGCGTCCACCTCGCCGAGGCGGGCCATTCAATTTTAGGCGACGATTTTTACGGACGGCTTCGCCACATCCCCGTTGGCGTCACGCCGGAACAGAGGCGCGAGCTTCAGCCAGGACGGCCGCTCCTGCACGCCTGGAGGCTCGGCCTGCCGGAAACGAAAGTCTCGCCGCCGCTTTCGCTCGAAGCGCCGCCGCCCGAAGATTTCATGCGCGTGGTGAAAATTCTTGGAATCCCGCCGCCGGAAATCTAGTAATCCGAGCGGGAAGTGGTTGGTCCCTTCCCGCTCAGCGCTCGGCTTGGCAAAGCCAACCCTGGAGGGATGGTTTTGTATGAGTTCCCAGGGCTTCGGCCTCGCTGCTCACCCATCCCCACTTCGAAGGAGCCCTTCGCTTAAATACCAACATTACTGGCGCCGGATCAGTAGCTGGGCCAGCCGACGCCGAAAGTTATCGGCATGAGAACTTTTCTCTCCGGCGCGCTGTGCTCCCGCTCGATCATATGGCTCGCTTCTTCTTGGGAGAGATACCCCTTTTCGAGAAGCTCCTCCACTTCGAGCAGGGTTTCCTCACGCTCCTCGATGGTGACCCAGTCGTTAATCGTCCGACTAAGCTCCGGCCTGAACCCTGACTCTTCGAGCCACTTTGCCGTACGGCTTCCGGCGTCCGGGTGGCCGCCCGCGCGCTTGACCGCGTCGCATATCGCCGCGCCGAGCCGCGTGTCCGGCTCATCCCTTCGCGCCGTCATGTCCGGCTCCGCCAAGAGCAGCAGGACGCCTTCGCTCGACAGGAGGCGCCTCGCCTCCCTCAGAGCGCGCGGCGGGTCTCGAAGCCACAAAAGGACGAAGTGGAAAGCCACGGCATCGAAAGAGCCGTCCTTGAATGGAAGAGCCGCCGCATCACCTCTCGTGAAGGCGACTCCCTCGCGGCGGCTTCGCGGAAGAGCGATGTCTAGCCCCCATGTTCTTCTTCCGGTGCGCGCGGCGATCTCCTCCGCGACCGCTCCATCTCCCGAACCTATTTCAAGGATCCGCCGCCTCGAGGAAAGCCGCCCCATCCTGTAGGCGGCGAGCCTTAAGGCCTTCGTCCTTTCAAACTGGAATCGGGTCGTCGCCATTGTCCGGGGTTAGTCGTTTCTGGTGATGAAGCCTTCGCCCAGGCCCGCTTCCTTCAAGCGCATCTGGAGCGCCTCGGCGGCCTCCTCGTTGGCGAGATGGCCGGTTCGGACGCGGTAGAATTCGCGGAAGCGGATGACGTAAGCCTCTCCAAACTGCTTCTCAAGCTTGTCGCGAAGCCTTAGAGCATTCGCTTCCACCGCGAAAGCGCCCACTTGAACCGTGAAGGTGCCGTCAAGAACCGGCTTGTTCGGGTTGCTCCCCGCAACCAGAAGCTCTCCTGGCGGCGCCGCGTACCTGATCCGTTCCTTGCCTTCCTTCACGACTTCGATGCGGACGCGCGCCAGCCCGGCGCCGGCGTACCCGAGGGCCTTAGCCGCGCCGTAGGAGCAGTCGAGAATCCGTCCCTTGACGAAGGGGCCTCTGTCGTTGACCGTTATCGTGGCTTCTTGGCCGTTGTCCAAATTGGTCACGCGGATGGTTGTTCCCAGAGGGAGAGTCCGGTGGGCGGCGGTCAGGGCGTACATATCGAAGGTTTCACCGCTGGCGGTCGGCCTGCCGTTGAATTCCTTGCCGTACCATGAGGCCATTCCCTCCTGGAAGTTTCCCCTCATCGGCTCGGGAGGAGGAACGTGGCGGGGCCTCTTTGCGCCGCCGC
>DAHXMK010000122.1 GCA_027365515.1 Candidatus Aminicenantota bacterium | reverse complement strand
CCCTCTCTCGCCTCGCAGCCGGGGCTCGTCCCCCTTCTCACGGCGCGGCCCATGACGGTGGCGCTTCTGTTGAAGCTGGCCGTCCGCTGCCCCCTCCTTTTCGATTGGGCGCAGAGGTGGCCGGAGCTTGCGGCCGAGGTCTCTTTTGGTTCCATAAGAAGGCTGAGCGAGCCTCTCTCCTTGGTCCTTCAAGGTTTGCCGGAGGGAGAGCGGCTTCGTTTTGCCCACAAGCAGGCCCTCTTTCGCTTTGCGGCCGCCGCGGCCCTCGTTCCGGAAAGCGGCGTGGAGGAAGTCCACGGCTGGCACACTCGCCTCGCCTCGGAGGTGCTGGGAGCCGCCTTGGCCGAATCGGCTTCGGAAGTCGCGCGCAAAGAAGGCGTGGAGAAGGGCCTTCTTCTGGACAGGGTTTGTATTCTAGGCTTGGGAAGGCTCGGCTTCGAAGAGATGCTGCCAGGCTCGGACCTGGACATCGTCCTATTGAAAGACGGCGGCTGGCTTCTGCCTCGCGACCCGGAACGGTCGGCTTCGATTGAAACCCAATTGGTGCGCGGGCTGGTCCGGGCGCTGACCGGCATCACCAGGTACGGGGCGCTCTACCAGGTGGACATGAGGCTCCGCCCCCACGGGGATTCAGGCCCGCCCCTGATTTCCGGCGAGGCCCTGCCCGCCTATTTCATCTCGCCCGGTGCCCAGGAGTGGGAAAACATCTCCTACCTTAAGGCACGGCCCGTCGCTGGAAACCTCTCCCTGGGGATGGAGGCCGTGAGCGCGGTGCGAGATACGATCATGGGCCATCCGCTCCCTGGAGGAGCCCCCGCGCGCATTACAGGCCTTCTCGCGAGGCTCGAGAAAAGCTCGCCCACGCTGGAGGGGGAGCTCAAATTCGCGCGGGGAGGACTTTTCGAGATTCACGCGCTCCTCTTCTTGCTGCAGCTCCGCCACAAGGCCAAATGGAGGCCGGGCGGAACGCCGGCGCTGATTGGCGCGCTCGACGAAGCCGGAGCTTTCGCCCCCGGCGAGGCTGCCGCTTTAGGCGAGGCGTGGGAGTGGCAAGAGAAGCTTCTTCTCCATTCCAGGATGCTTTTCGCGAGGCCTCCCGCTCTCAAGGAACGCAAGGCGTCTTTGGCGGCGATCTCCTCCGCGATGGCCGAGTTCTCCGGCGCCGAAGAGAAGCTCCGGGCCCTTAGAAAGAACGTGATGGCGTCATGGAGCAACCACTTCGCAAACGGGGCCGAGCCGCAATGAACGTGCTTCTCGTCCGCCACCTTCCGCCACCGATGAAATATCGCCATGCCACCGTGGGTTACAATGAACAGCCAGCGAGATGTCGTACCGCCGGCAAAGGAGATGATGGATGAGCAACCGTAGCGGAAATATTTTGACCGTTGACGAAGCGGCCGAGAAAAGGCGCTCTATCAGGAAGTACCTTCCCGGCCCGATTCCCAGAAGCGATATGGATGATATCCTCCGGCTGACCGGGCTCGCCCCCTCTTCTTTCAATACCCAGCCCTGGCGCTTCGTGGTCGTGGAAGATCCCGGAACCAAGGAAAAGCTTGCGGAGGCGGCCTACAATCAGAGGCAGGTCGTCTCGGCGCCTGCAGTGATCGTCCTATACACCGACATGGCCGACGCTCTCGCAACGGTCAACGAAGTTCTCCCCCCGGGCATGGACGCGGCGGGCAAGGAAAACCTTCGTTCGCTCATCACAAACACCTACGGCTCCCTGGCCGCGGCCGACCGCGAAGCTTTCGGAGCGGGCCAGGGCTACATCGCGCTGGGGTACCTGATGCTGATCGCCGAGGCCCACGGCTACCAGACCTCGCCCATGCTCGGCTTCGATCCGGAGGCGGTCAAGAAGCTTCTCGGCCTTCCCGCCCACGTCCGGATACCGGCGCTGGTGGCGATCGGTAAAGGGGCGGAAGAGGGGTTTCCTCACCACCGCCATTCTCTTTCGCGCATCTCCCGGTACGCCTGACCATGAAACCGCAGCGGCTCTGGGGAGCTACAATAAAGGCGTGACAGCGCCCGCCCAGGGGCGCAAGGAGGCTTCCAGATGAAAAAGCGAAGGCTTGGCAAAGGCGGCCCTGAGGTTTCGGCTCTTGGCTTGGGCTGCATGGGAATGTCGGAATTTTACGCCGGGCGGGACGAGGCCGAGTCGGTCGCCACGATCCACAGGGCTCTCGACTTGGGCTTGACGCTTCTGGACACCGCCGACATGTACGGCGTCGGCGAAAATGAAGAACTGGTCGGAAAAGCAATCAGGGACCGGAGGAAGGAAGTTTTTCTGGCCACGAAGTTTGGCAACGTCAGAGGCCAGAACGGGGAGTTTCTGGGGGTCAACGGCCGCCCCGAATACGTGAAGTCGTACTGCGAGGCGAGCCTGAAGCGGCTCGGCGTCGAGACGATTGATCTCTACTACCAGCACCGCGTTGATCCCAACACACCCATAGAAGAGACGGTCGGCGCCATGGCCGATCTCGTCAAAGAGGGCAAGGTCCGCCACTTGGGCCTTTCGGAAGCTTCGCCGAGGACGCTTCGGCGAGCCTGCGCCGTCCATAGAATTTCGGCTCTGCAGACGGAGTATTCTCTCTGGACGAGGGACCCGGAGCCGGAGATTCTTCCCGCCTGCCGCGAGCTTGGAGTGGCCTTCGTCGCCTACAGCCCGCTGGGAAGGGGTTTCTTGTCCGGGCGGTTCCGCAGGCCGGAGGATTTTCCAGAGGACGATTACAGGCGGAACCACCCCCGCTTCCAGGGAGAGAACTTCTTCGCGAACCTGCGGCTTGCCGAGAAGGTTCAGCAGATGGCGAAAGAGAAGGGGTGCACCCCTTCGCAGCTGGCGCTGGCGTGGGTGCTGGCGCAGGGCGAAGAGGTCGTTCCCATCCCTGGAACGAAGCGTAGGAAATATCTCGAAGAGAATATTGCGGCGCTCGGCGTGGAATTGTCGCCAGCGGAGGTTGCGCGCCTATCCGATGCGCTGCCTCCAGGGGCCGCCGCAGGCGACCGGTACCACCCTTACGCCATGAAGGCGATAGACAGAAGCTAGGCCGCCCCCGCTTCCAGGCGGAGGTGCGGGCAAGGAGGTTTCAAATGGCAAAGGTTCCAGCGTACGCGGCGGTTTCGGCGAAGGCGCCCCTCGCACCATATGAGGCCGAGAGGCGCGAGCCCAAGGAACACGACGTCGTGATTGACGTTCTTTTCTGCGGGGTCTGCCACTCCGACATCCACCAGGCCAGGGATGAATGGGGCGGCGGGCTTTTTCCAATGGTGCCCGGCCACGAGGTTATAGGGCGCGTGGCGCGGACCGGAGCCGAAGTAAAGAAGCTCAAGCCCGGCGACATGGCCGGCGTCGGCTGCATGGTTGACTCGTGCAGGGAGTGCGGCCCGTGTTCAGAGAGCCTCGAGCAGTTCTGCGAGAAGGGCTGCGCCTGGACCTACAACTCCACCGAGATGGACCGCAAGACGCCGACTTTCGGGGGCTATTCGACCCAAATCGTCGCCGACGAGAGATTCGTCCTCAAGGTTCCGGAAAACCTCGACCCCGCGGGGGCCGCGCCGCTATTGTGCGCGGGCATCACCACCTACTCGCCCCTTCGCCAGTTCAACTGCAAGAAGGGCGACCGCGTGGGGGTCGTCGGGCTCGGCGGCCTCGGCCACATGGCGGTGAAGCTTGCCTCGTCAATGGGCGCGGAGGTGACGATGCTCAGCACGTCGCGCGGGAAAGAGGCCGACGCCAAGAGGCTGGGCGCGGCCAAGTTCGCTCTCACCAGCGATGAGGCGACGTTCGAGAAGCTCGCCGGTTATTTCAACATCATCATTGACACGGTCTCGGCCCCTCACGACTACAACAAGTATTTAGGGCTTTTGAAAGTGAAGGGGACGATGGTCGTCGTCGGCGTGCCGCCCGAGGCCGTTCCCCTCCACGCCCATTCGCTGATAGGCGGCAACAGGCGCCTTTCAGGGTCGCTCATCGGCGGCATCAAGGAGACGCAGGAGATGCTCGACTACTGCTCGAAGCACAATATCGTCTCCGATGTCGAGGTGATCCCCATCCAGAAGATCAATGAGGCTTACGAGCGCGTCGTGAAAGGGGACGTGCGCTACCGCTTTGTCATAGACATCGCCAGTTTAAGGGGATGAGCCCGAATAGCTGGGTTGACACGAGAGGCGCCCGCGAAGGGCGCCTCTTTATTATAGCC
>DAHXMK010000119.1 GCA_027365515.1 Candidatus Aminicenantota bacterium | reverse complement strand
ATGAGGCCGATGCCCTTGTCAATCCAGAGGGAGAGGAAGACCGCGACGCAGGTGACGGCGAGGAGCTTTTCGTTGCTCCTGTACTTAGGTATGACCAGGAGCACGAGGGAGACGACCGCCAGTATTGACGAAGTCCACATCCACGGTACGAGCGGCGCCTGGCCGCCGATGCCGGTGTAGAGGAACTTCAAGTGGGCCGCGTCCTCTGGAATGCCGCTGTAGATCGCGGTGAAGACTTCCATAAGGATGAAGAAGACGTTGATGATCATTGCGTAGGTGACGATGAGCGCCAGCTTCTGAATCGCCTCCCTGCCGGCGTTGAACCAGGTCAGTTTCCTGATGATCATCGCGAGCAGTATGAGAAGCGCCGGACCGGCCGCGAAGGCCGACGCCAGGAAGCGCGGGGCGAGGATCGCGGTCAGCCAGAAGGCGCGCCCCGGAAGGCCGTTGTAGAGGAACGCCGTCACCGTGTGGATGGAGACGGCCCACGGGATCGAGAGGATGATGATTGGCTTGATCCACTTCGGCGGCGCGACGCCCTTGCGCTCGGCGCTCAGCATCACGAGCGAGATGAGGGCGTTCAGGCCGAGGTAGCCGGAGAGCGAGACCATGTCCCAGAACATCATCGAGTGCGGCGTCGGGTGAAGCATGACGTTCATAACCCGCATCGGCTGGCCCATGTCAACGAAGATGAAGAGCATGCACATCGTCACGGCCGAGACCGCAAGGAATTCGCCAAGGATCGTGATCTTGCCGAACGCCTTGTAGTCGTGCAGGTAGTACGGAAGGACCACCATCACGGCCGAAGCGGCCACGCCGACGAAGAAGGTGAACTGGGCTATGTAGAGGCCCCAGCTAACGTCGCGGCTCATTCCGGTTATGCCCAGGCCGTCCCTCAACTGGAGCAGGTAGCAGCCGAACCCCATCGCGATCACCGCGCAGAGGCTCATTACCCAGGCCCAGTACCTCTTGCTCCCAACGACAGCTTTTTCGAACATGAACATCGTCGGCTCCTATTACCTGGGACGGGAAGGGGCAGCCCCTTCCCACCCAGCGCTCGGCTTGGCTAAGCCAACCCTGGAGGGTTGGAATCGAAGGCGGGCCCAGGGCTTCGGCCTCGCTAGGGGCTCCGGCCCCCGCAAGGGCTCTCGGCGCGTTGCCCGCCGGGTCGGTGCAGATTCGAGAAGGCGCGACGAAACCGTGCCTACAGCACGGATAGGAGCGCCGACAATGAAGATGCCTGGCCAGGCGGCAACCCGGAGGGACACCGCGGCCTGGGCGGATCGCCTCGTCGCGGCTGCTAGCCAGGGCGCCACCCTGCCGTCGTCGCCGCTCCTCGCGCTCCATCCCAGGGCGCTGGCGTCGCGCCAGAGCCCCTTGTGGGGCCTGAACCCCAACCTATCCCCGCTTCGAAGGCACCCTCTGTAAACATCCATTTCCCCGTGTCCCCGTCAGTCCACCAAGTAATAAACTTCAGGCTGGGTGCCAAGCTCGGGCTTCCTCCTGATGCTGTAGCGCGCTTCAAGAAGCTGCCGCACCTCCGACTTCGGGTCGGAGAGGTTGCCGAAGACCATGGCCTTCTCCGGGCACGCCTCGACGCAGGCTGGCGTTCCGCCCCTCGCGATCCGCTCCTCGCAGAGCGTGCACTTTTCCACGACGCCCTTGGTGCGCGTCGGAAAGCTTGGGTCCATCTGCTTGATGTGCGTCCGCGGGTCGAACCAGTTGAAGCTCCTCGATCCGTAAGGGCAGGCGGCCATGCAGTACCGGCAGCCGATGCAGCGGTGCCAGTCCATCATCACGATTCCGTCCTCGCGCTTCCAGGTCGCCTGGGTGGGGCAAACCCTCACGCACGGCGGATTGTCGCAGTGGTTGCACAGGAGGATGAACGGCTTCTCCTTGAAGCGCTCGGCGGTGAAATTGTTCTCCTGCTCGGGGAAGGCGTTCTCGAACGGCTCCTTCCAGATCCACTTGACCTCGTGCTTCGGGTCCTTGAAGTCGGGAATGTTGTGAACCTTGTCGCAGGCCGCCGTGCAGGCCGTGCAGCCGTCCTTCTTGAGGCACTTGGACGGATCAATCACCATGGCCCAACGGATCTTTGGCGCCGCGTCCTCCTGGCCGCCACCGCCGCCGATGACCTTTGGCAAGGCGCTTCCGGCGATCGCCAGGGCCGAGGCGCCAGCGGCCACGCCGAGGAATTTTCTTCTGTCCATGGTTATCCTCCGCTTCTTTCCAGGTGCTTGGGGTCAACGTGGCAGTCCCAGCAGTAAGGCTTGACGCCGGCGTATTCATGGCAGCGGTCGCAGAAGGCCGCCTTGTCGTCGTGGCATTTGAGGCAGGTGCCGGTGAGCCCCATTTCGTACTTCTTCCCGTTGAACGCCTCGAATGTCCGTTTGTCCTGCCTGACGACCTGGTCACGCCACGAGATGAGCATGTTCATGTGGGACCTTCTCATCGTCCCGACGGGAGCGACGCACTCTTTCTCCAGCGCCGGGAGCTTCGGCTCCGGCCCCTTGTTGGCCGTCCCGGCGGCGAGGTTGTACCAGACGGGCGATGTGACGGCGGCGAGGAAGATCGCGAGGCCGCCGAAGATGAGGCCCCTGTCACGCATTGGCCGCCTCCTTCTTGAATGGCGTCCCCCTCAGGTCGGCGACGCGCTCTTTCTCGCCCTTCATCACCAGGGCGTTGCCGACCAGCTCGTGAATTCCTCCCACCTCGACACCGCCGACCCAGTAGTCAACGACGGCGGGCAGCGTCGCCTTGTCAATGGCGCAGATGGTGGTCAGCAGGTTGGCGCCGTAGTTCTCCTTCGCGTACTTGACGGCGTTGCCGCGCGGCAGGCCGCCGCGCATTCTCATCTCGAGGTTCTCGTCGGTGCCGAGGCCGGCGCCGGACCCGCAGCAGAATGTCTGCTCGCGTATCGTGTTCTCGGGCATGTCGTGGAAGTTGTTGCAGACCGAGTTGATGACGTAGCGCGGCTCGTCGAGAAGGCCCATGCCCCTCGCGACGTTGCACGGGTCGTGGTGCGTGACGCTCCAGTGGTCGTTCCTGCTCTTGTCCAGCTTGAGCTTGTTGTTGTGGATGAGGTCGGCGGTGAACTCCATGATGTGTACCATCTTGGTGCTCTTCGCGTTCTCGAACTTCGTCCCCGTTATCGGCGAGACGGGCACTTCGAGGAAATCGGCCGGGCCGTTCAGCGTGTCCATGTACTGGTGGGCGACGCGCCACATGTGGCCGCACTCGCCGCCCAGTATCCACTTCACGCCGAGCCTCCTCGCCTCGTCGTAGATCTTGGCGTTGAGCTTCTTCATCATCTCGTGCGAGGTGAACAGGCCGAAGTTCCCGCCCTCGCCGGCGAATGCGCTCATCGTGTAGTCGAGGCCGATCTCGTGGAAGAGCATCAGGTAGCCTAGCAGCGTGTAGTAATGCGGCGAGGCGAAGTAGTCGGCCGAGGGCATGACGAAGAGGACCTCGGCGCCCTTCTTCATTATCGGGGCGTTGACCTTTATGCCGGTGATGTCGTGCAGCTCGTCAACGGCGAACTCGATGGAATCCTTGAAGCCGTGGGGCTGGATGCCGAGGTGGTTCCCGGTGCGGAAGCAGTTGGCCGCAGGCTCCATCACCCAGTTGATGTTGCAGCCGATCAGGTTCAGCAGCTCCCTGCCGATCATCGTTATCTCGGCCTGGTCTATGCCGTACGGGCAGAAGACCGAGCAGCGGCGGCACTCCGTGCACTGGTAGAAGTAGTAGAACCACTCCTTGATGACATCCTCGGTCAGCTCCCTGCCGCCGGCGAGCGGCCCGAACATTTTTCCGGCCGTCGTGAAATAGCGCCGGTAGATTGAGCGGATGAGTTCCGCCCTCAGCACCGGCATGTTTTTGGGGTCGCCGGAGCCGATGTAGAAGTGGCACTTGTCGGCGCAGGCGCCGCAGCGCACGCAGATGTCCATGAAGAGCCTGAACGAGCGGTACTTTTCGAGCCGCTCCTTCATGCCGTCGAGGATGATCTGCTTCCAGTTCTTGGGAAGCTTCCAGTCCTTGTCGAAGGGCTGCCACTCGCGCGGGTTGGCCATGCCGAGGTATTCGATGTTCTTCGGCAGGGCGCTGTAGCAGAAGGTTCCCTTGCGGAAGTCAACGCGCGGGTCGGTCCAGGGCCTGTTCGGCGGCCTGTAGTCAACTCGCGCGAGCGCTTCTGGCTTTTCGATGTGGTCGGCCATGGCCTATTCCTTTTCCAAAGGCAGCCCCGCCGCCTTGATCTTGTCGTGGAACTCCTCCTCCCACTCGGCGTACGTGTGGGTCTTCACCGGGTAGTTCCACGGGTTCACGTGGCGGATGGCGCGGTTGTTGTTGGCGAGGTTGCGCGTCGGGCTCAAGAAGACGCCGCCGGAATGCATCAGCTTGCTGAAGGGGAAGTAGGCGACGAGGACGCTGAGCAGGAAGAGGTGGACGAAAACCAGCGCCCCGACTTCCTTCGGCACCTGCGGGTGGAGCGTGACGATGCCCAGCGCGAGCTGCTTCACCGCGACCACGTCCTCCCGGAAGAAGTAGCGCATCAGCACGCCGCTGGCGGCGAGCCCCAGAAGAAGATAGAGCGCGAAGTAGTCGCTGAAGAGCGAGATGTAGCGCACCTGCGACTCCTGAAACCGCCTGAAGAGAAGGTAGGCGAGGGCCGCCAGTATGGCCACGTCCGTCGCGTAGAGCACTGGCGTCGCCACCTGGAAGAAGCCGTCGGCGTAGGCGATCAGGTTGACGAAGGATGGCACCGGCTCGAAGAAGAACCTCAAGTGCCTCAAAAGGATTATCAGGAAGGACCAGTGAAACGCCAGCGCCGCGGCCCACAGCCACTTGTTCTCGCCGTAAACGAGCTGGGGGCCCTGCCTCAGCTCGGCCTTCGTGTTCCTGAAGAGCGAGCGGAAGAGCAGGACCTCGAGCGCCATGCGGAGGACCGTCCCCGTCGCCGTGAACGGGTTGTCCAGCCACTGGTGCTTTATCCACGGCAGGGACTTCTGCTGCCCCGACGTGGTCGTGATCCTGAAGGGCACCGGAGAGAGCGCCCACTTCACCACCCTGTACGCGAACCCGGCCAGAAAGACCGCGAGCGCCGCGTACGGCAGCA
>DAHXMK010000087.1 GCA_027365515.1 Candidatus Aminicenantota bacterium | reverse complement strand
GCCTCCGAGATGCGCCAGCGAGTCCTCAAGCTCTTAAACAAGGAGAGCTTGCCCTTTCTCTGGATGGGCACATTCCACGGCATCTGCGCCAGGATGCTGCGCGCCGATATAGAGGCACTGCAAGGGCCGTGGACGCGCGATTTCACCATCTACGACCAGGACGACTCCAAGAGCGTCGTCCGGGCGGTGATGCGCGACCGCGGCATCTCCGACCAGCAAGTTTCTCCAGCCGGCGTCCAGTCGGCCATCAGCCGCGCCAAATCGGAGGGCTTGTCGGCGGAGTCGCTCGAACGGTCCGCCAAGGAGCCGAGGATGGCCACCGTGGCAACCGTCTTCAAGGGCTACGAGGCGCGCCTGAAAGCCGCGAACGCTCTCGATTTCGATGACCTGTTGAACCTCGCCCTCCGCCTGATTGAAGAGAGGGATGAAATCAGAGTCCGGTACCAGGAGCGGTTCCACCACATTCTCGTTGACGAGTACCAGGACACCAACAGGATTCAGTACCGCCTGCTAAGGCTTCTATCCGGCCGATGGAACGACATCTTCGCGGTCGGCGACGAAGACCAGTCAATCTATAGCTGGCGCGGCTCCGACATCAACAACCTTCTCGATTTCCAGAAGGATTTCCCGAAGGCCCAGGTCATCCGCCTTGAGAGGAACTACCGCTCCACCAGCAAGATTCTGGCGGCGTCGAACGCGCTCGTGGCCCACAACACCAAGAGGCTCGGCAAGAATCTGTGGACGGAGATTCCAGGCGGCGAAGCGGTCAAGCTCTATTCGGCGCCCTCCGACAGGGAGGAAGCCGCTTACGTGGCCGACACGCTGCTTCAACTCAAGAGGACCTCCTACGCCTGGAAACAGATGGCCGTTCTCTACCGCACGAACGCCCAGTCGCGGGCATTTGAAGAGGCGCTCCTTAACCGCTCCGTTCCATATCAGGTGGTCGGCGGCCTCAAGTTCTACCAGCGCAAGGAGGTCAAGGACGTCATAGCCTACCTCCAGGCCGCGCTGAACCCGCTCGACCGCGTGGCGCTCCTGAGGATCATCAACCTGCCTCCGAGGGGACTTGGAAAGGCGGCGCTCGATACGCTCGCTCTCGATGCCAGGGAGAAGGGGGTGGGGCTCTGGGATGCTCTCAAGGATACGTCGTCGAGTGATTTGCCGCAGCGCGCCAAACGCTCCATCGAAGATTTCGTCAAGCTCCTCGAGGCCACCAAGAGCCGCTCGGAAACCCAAGCGCCGGCCGACCTCGCCGATTGGGTGATCAAAGAGACCAACATGGCCGAGTACCTGAAAACTCAGTCGCAGGGCGCGCTGGAGGCCCAGTCAAGGATAGAGAACCTGCAAGAATTGGTATCGGCGATGCGCGAGTTCGAAATCCGCGAGCAAGGGGACATCCGCGCCTTCCTCGAACGCCAAGCTCTTGCTAGCGACCAGGACAGCCTTGATTCGGCCGGCGCCGCCGACACGGTCAAACTGATGACGCTTCACGCCGCAAAGGGGCTGGAGTTTCCAGTCGTCTTCCTTGCCGGGCTTGAAGAGGGGTTCTGCCCTCACCAGCTTTCCTCCGATTCCAAGGAGGGCGTCGAGGAGGAGCGGCGCCTCTGCTACGTCGGAATGACGCGCGCCATGGAGAGGCTCTACCTGACGCTGGCAAGAGAGCGCTATGTCTTCGGAACCCCTCAGCGCCGCTCGCCGTCGAGCTTTCTGAGGGAAATTCCCGTTTCTCTTCTGGAGGAAGCCGGAGGAGTCGGCGAGCGGGCCGCGGCCCCCTCTTCGTTCGCCGCCGCTGCCGCCGCGTTCGACGACCTGCGCTACACTCCGGAGGAGTCCTGCTTCCGCCCAGGCACGAAGGTCCACCACCGAAAGTACGGGTTCGGCGTCGTCCTCTCGGTTGAAAGCAGCGGCGAGGACGAAAAAGTGACCGTCTCGTTCAGCCGGTTCGGAAGAAAGAAACTCCTCGCAAGCCTCGCCCGCCTCGAAGCGGTCTGACAAGGCCGGGAAAGATTCGGCCTCCGAGTTTTCTCAGCGCGGGTAAAAGAATGAACCAAGAAGGCGCTAGGACCTCAAGCACGCAGGGTGAGGAAGGAGAAGGGCCAGCGGTGGATTGAACCATGCTGCGTCCAGCCAGCGATTGCCAAACACTTTGGCCTGCACTATCCTACACAAGGAAGGCTTCATACTTCTTCGGAACCGTGCTGAGTGGGTGTCGCTGTTGAAGGGGGGCATGGCCAAAGGAAAAGCCGAAGCGGTCCGGCGCTGGAAACAATACTAACCGCCCACTGAGGCCCCAGAAGCCAGGACGCCAAAGGAACGCGGAGGAGAAATGAGTAATGTCCCCAGATAACATCGCTAGAGGAGGATTACCCATGTTCAGCCAGGCCAAGCGGGTCGCGATAGTCTTGGTCGCATTCTTTGCGGCCTTATTCATTTGCTGCGGAAGCAAATATGGCAAGGCTACTTCTGATCCAGCTACAATAAAGCTGAGAGACATGCTCTATGAGAAATTTAGTGATGGTGGCAATGTCGGTATGTTT
Source organism: Candidatus Aminicenantota bacterium (assembly GCA_027365515.1). Classification (GTDB taxonomy): domain Bacteria; phylum Acidobacteriota; class UBA4820; order UBA4820; family DSQY01; genus JAEMPZ01. The sequence goes on along the minus strand of DAHXMK010000087.1, from coordinate 2,049 downwards.
GTGGGTAATAGAGGCCAAGTTAACGTCTTGCTTCTAAACTCAAGAATGAGCACAGCTGCATCAGAAGCCCAAAGAGAGCGGGCCAAACAAATAGCCAAGTTCATGGTTGAAAGCAAGCTCTTGGCAAACGGCGATTGCAATATTGTTGTGTGGTACTTGAGTACAACAAAAATATGGTTCTTCACCTTCACTTCTCGGAAGTCCTATAGTTTTAAAGCAAATGAGTTGAAGTCATGATCATCTTAAAGTCCCTTCTCTCCCCGCCAAGCGGTGGCGAGTGTCCCGCGACTCTCAGTGCTGCGTTGCGCGCATCCCTAACGTTCCCGGGGCGGGTCTCTCCCTTGGCGGCCTAACTGCGAACGTATCCTGCTCCCCTTGAGCTTGTAGCCACCATTAAGCATGAGTTAATCATGTCAGACATGGAAGATGGCGGAACTCGCTCCGCGCCCCAACGCCTCGGTAATCCGGGCACCGGGCAAACTATGAACGGTTCATGCCAAAGACGGCCTCATTACCTTAACCCCGACCCACCTTTTCTCCGTGACCTCTGCGCCTTCTCCGTGGTGAACCTTTCTTTCCTTGGCGTTCAGGTGGTGAATTACTTCGCGGCGAGGACGGTCACGGAGCCGTTGACCGTTTCGACTTTCACCGTGGCGCCGCCGCCGTTCACGTCCCCTTCCTTGCTGTGGCGCGATCCTTCGAGGTCACCGAAGCCGGAAGAGATGCTTCCGTTGACGTTCTCGATTTCAAGGTGCAACGCCGCCTTCGGAGAGAAGCTAAGTGTCACCGAGCCGTTGACCGTCTCCGCCGAGCCCGCCGATGGCTTTTCGGAACGCACCGTCCCCTGGATCGAACCGTTCGTCGTCTCCGCCGAGCGGACGTTGTCGGCGTCGAAGACCACCTTCCCGTTCACGCTTGAGGCGGACAGGAGCGACGCGCCGTTGACCGAAACCTCGCCATTGACAGTTTCCGCCGTAACGTCGCAGCCGCCGGCGCCGGCCTCGATCGAGCCGTTGACCGACTGGAGGCTCATCCTGGCGCCGCGTGGAGCAAGGATCGTGAACGCGACGCTGCGGGAAGGGTGCCCGCCCAGCCAGCCGAACGACCAGAAGGATTCCTGCGGGCTCTCGGTCGTGACCTTGACCATCTTGGCTCCGGCCTCGAAGACCACCTTCAGCTTTGAAAGCTCCTCCTTCGCCTGAGAGTCGCTGGCCGCCTTGACCGTCTTTACGGCGGTCACCTGGATCTCCTCTTTGTCCCAGACGCTCACCGTGATGTTTCCGTTGACGTTTTCGATCGAAAAGGCGCCGCCTTTCGCTAGCGGAAAGCTCTTCTGAATTGTCTCGCTCGCCTCCGCCGCCCGCGCCGGCACTGGCGCCGCCGCCAGCGAGGCCACCGTTGCCGCAACCGCCGCCGCCATTAGAAGTTGTCTCATTGTAAGCCTCCTCTCCCTGCCATGCGTGTTACGCGATTCCGGCCCGGTTGGTTTCACTTTAAGACCCCATTCCAGGCCCGAGGGATTTTCTGTGGCCAGCTATGGACTCGGCGAGGCCACTCTTGTAGACTCGGCTCTGGAGGATGCCATGCCAAGGCTCTTGGTGATTGGTGGGATGGCCGCCGGCATGAGCGCGGCCAGCAAAGTGCGGCGGGCGAGGCCCGATTGGGAAGCCACGGTCCTCGAAGCCGGGTCCGACCTCTCATACGGCGCCTGTGGCCTGCCTTACTACCTCGGAGGCGAGGTCGGGGACGCTTCCGACCTTTACGCCCTCTCCCAAGAAGAGATCGCCGGCCGCGGCATAGAGGTCAAGCTCCGCCAGCGCGCGGTCTCTCTCGCCGAAGGACGCAAGCAGGTGGAAGTCGAGGACATCGCCTCGGGCACTATCAGGAGCGAGAGCTACGACGCGCTCTTGATTGCCACCGGGGCCAAGGCCAGCCTCCCGTCCCTGCGAGGGCTTAAAGGAAAAAACCTTTTCACCTTGCACGACTTCGGAAACATCACGGTGAGCGTCTGGGACAAAGAGGAGATCCAGGTGACCGCCGTAAAGACGG
>DAHXMK010000105.1 GCA_027365515.1 Candidatus Aminicenantota bacterium | reverse complement strand
GTCATGCCTCGTTGACATGCCGTGGATTGATGACGCTCTGTATAGCTGGACAAGCGGCCATCCATGGTTTAGGATTGGTGAGGATAAGAGGGGGAGTTGCATGGCCGCAAGCCTCCAAAAGCGGGTCCGGCATGGCGGAAGAGGAGCCGTCGCCTTCTTGTTAGCCGTGGCCCTCGTTGCCGCCTCGCTTGCGCCTAGCGCCCGCGTCAAGAAACGGCGGCCGGCAGTGAAACCCGTGGCCGCCGCGGGCGGCGGGGCGAAATACGACGCGGCATTGTACGCGAAGGCCTCTGGTGAGTTAAAGGCAGGCAAGCTTGACGAGGCCGTTGGTTTTTATTGCTCGATGCTTCCAAAGGCAAAGAACGGCTCGGCCTATTGGAGCGTAAGCATCTCGCTCATCTGTGACAAAGACGCCGTCGAGCCGCTCGTGAGCAGACTGGAGAAGTCCCAAGGCGCACCGGTATTTGTTTTGAAAAAGGAGTACAAGGGGACTCAATGCTACCGCGTCTGTTTTTCGCTGGCGCCCAGCAGAAGAGCGGCGACGTTGAAGTTGAGGACGATTCAGAAGCAGTTCCTGAAGTACAAGCCGTTCCCGTTCGAGCTTGATGGTCTCTGCGTTGCCGCCGAACCTCAAGCCGCGACGGCTGAAAGCGAGCCTTTGGCCGCGAAACAGCCGGCGGAGGGCGGGACCGGCGAATCTGTAAAGCCGCCGGAAGCGAAGCCGGCCGAGGAGAAGCCGCGGCAGCAGGCCTCTGGGCCGGTGCGATACCTCGGCCCGCCGGTGAGCCAGAATGCTCCTCCAGCAATCGGGAGCGCATCGCCGGCCGCCGCTGGAAGCTCCGGGCCGCTGCTGTCTTCATTAAAAGCCGGCGCGGCCAAAGATGCGGCAAAAATTCCCGAGCCCTCCAAGGAAGCTGAGTCGCTCTTTCAAAAAGGCGTCGAGGCTTACGGCAAGGGCGACCGCGGCGGGGCGCAGCGCTATTACCAGCAGTCCTTGGAGTTGTCGCCAAACAAGCCGGAGACGCTCAACAACCTGGCCATTCTCTATCTCGAACAGAATCGCTTCGCCGAAGCGAAGTCGCTTCTTGAGAGGGCGATAGACATTTCGCCCTCGTACTCGCGAGCCCACCTGAATCTCGCGGGAGCTTTGTGGGGGCTAGGCGAAAGGGATAAGGCAATAGAGCAGGCGAGGCTGGCCAAGGACTTGGAAGCGAGCAGCGTCCAGGCCCACTTGACGCTGGCCTCCTTTCTGATAGCCACTGGCAAAAAAGAGGAGGGCGGCTTGGAGGCGAGACTGGCGCTTGCTTTGGAGCCTGGAAACGCCCAGGCGCAGGCGCTCGCGCGAGAAGCCGAAAAGGGTTCCGGTAAGTAGGGAGGTTGCCATGAAGATGGGAAAGGTGCTGCTGCCGTTGTTGCTTTCTCTGTTCTCCATTTGCCTCCTGGCCCAGTCGCTGCCAGGAACCTATAGCCTGATAGGGGACAGCGACGGCACGAAGCCTAAAGCCGGTGCGGTGATCAAAATGACTCTCGGCGCCGACGGCTCCGTTTCGCTCTCGGCCGTCCAGCCCGGCCAGACCTTTCAGGACAGCGGCACCTACAGGACCTCTGGCGACCGCATGACCCTGCATTTCGAGGCCATGGACAAAGGCTGCACGAACCAGAAGTACACCCTGCAAGGTTCGGTGCTCACGCTTCCGTTCAAGCTGCTGAGCGACGGCCCCGGCGCCTCGACGTGGACCAGCGCGGCTTCATTGAACGACGAAAATCCCTCCGGCTCGCCGCAGGAGATCACTAGCGTTATCGCGAGATTCAGGTGGGCTCGCGAGTACGAGGGCGAAATGTCTATCGCCCTCTCAAGAAGCGACTTCGCTTCG
>DAHXMK010000096.1 GCA_027365515.1 Candidatus Aminicenantota bacterium | reverse complement strand
CTTCGGCTACCGGAGGCTTCTCCTTGTCTCCCGCCAGGAAATCACAACCGAGGGCAACACTGCGGCGGGGCTGGCGGGGCGCTTCAACGCCGCTCTTTCGGCCTTGAATCTGGGCCTTCCCGGCGAGGCGCTGAAGCAGCTTGGCGATTCCCCTGCCGGCTTTTACGGGCCGCTCAAGCAGGCTTCGGCCGCCTATCTTCGTGGCGTCTGTCTTCTTGAGCTGGCGAGGCTGGAAGAGGCGAGGCCGCTGTTGCAGCAGGCCGCAGCCGACGAAGGCGCCGCGCTAGATCTGGGAGGCGAATATCCCGTCGCTCCGCTTGCAAGAGACCTCATCAGGCAACTTCCACCGCCTTCTCCGCCGCCACAGGTGATTCCGCCAGCGGGAAAAGGGTAGTAATAAAGGTGGCGGAGCGATATGGCAAGCGAAGTCCAACTGATGCCGAAAGCGCGTACACCGGCGCTGCGTTGCGGTTTTGAAGGAGAAGTGATGACCGATCCGCCAAAGCCGAAGGTCGGGCGGCTGACGGCTCTAAGCCACGGCAGCGGCTGAGCCTGCAAGATAAGTCCGCTGGACCTGGCGGAGGTTCTCCGCCGGCTGCCTCAAACCAAGGACGACAAGCTCCTCACGCCCACCAACGTGGCTGAGGACGCCGCCGCGTACCTGCTGGATCCGGACAGGGCGCTCCTTTTCACCGCCGATTATTTCACTCCGGTGGTTGATGACCCATTCGTTTACGGCCAGATCGCCGCCGCCAACGCCTTCTCCGATGTTTATGCCATGGGCGGAAAGCCTGCGCTTGCGCTCAACTTGACCAGCTTCCCATCCCGCCAATTCAGGGTTGACGAGATGGAGAAAATCTTGATGGGCGGCGCGGAGAAGGCCAGAGAGGCCGGCTGCATCGTCGTGGGAGGCCACACGATTGACGACGCCGAGCCGAAGTACGGCATGGCCGTTGTCGGCTTCGCCGATCCAAGGAAGATCATCTCCAAAGGGGGCGCGCGCGCCGGCGATTTTCTCTACTTGACGAAGCCTTTGGGCACGGGCATTTTGGCTACGGCCTTCAAGAACGACGCAATTTCCGAAATGGAGATCAGCCCCGCGGCAGCCGTTATGGCGAAGCTCAACAAAGAGGCTTCGGAATCTGCGGTGGAAGCCGGACTGAAAGGCGGCACCGACGTCACCGGCTTCGGCCTTTTAGGCCACCTATGGGAAATGGTGCAGCAGGCGGATGTTTCGGCCAAGCTCTACTTTTCGGCGCTGCCGTTCATTGACGGCGTGGAAGCGCTGGCCAAGAAGGAGTGGATACCCGGCGGAACCTACGCCAACCGCGACCTCGTCTCAAGCCACGTGGAGCTGGCTAAGAATTTTCCTGATCACCGCTTCTTGATGGCCGCCGACGCGCAGACTTCAGGCGGCTTGCTGCTCGCGGTCCCAAGGGATAAACAACCGGCCTTCGCCGTGGCCATGCGAACTCGCGGCCAGGAATACTGGATCATCGGCGAAGTGGAGAAAGGCAAACCAAAGATTATCATCG
>DAHXMK010000047.1 GCA_027365515.1 Candidatus Aminicenantota bacterium | reverse complement strand
CCATCTCGAAGTGAAAGGCCGCCTACTCCTTGGCCTTCTTGGGCTTTGCTGGAGCTTTGGCGGCCGCCTTCTTGGCGGGAGCCTTTGCCGGGGCGCTGTCCCGGATAGTCTTCCTTCCGCTTATCGCTGGCTTGAGCTACGAGTTGATCAGGCTTACCGGAAAATTTCCCAGGTTCTGGCCATTCAAGCCGCTGATCTGGCCAGGCCTAGGCCTTCAGCTTCTGACCACACGGCAGCCGGATGACTCCATGCTCGAAGTCTCTCTCCGCGCGCTATGCGAAGCGAAAGCCGTCGCTGAAGAAACCGCTACTCCCAGGCAATAGCCTGCCATCAAAATCCATCGTTGGACCTCCATTCGGAGGCCTCTTGACAAAACCGCTTTCTAACCCTATATTGGGTGCGGGGTAAAGAGGCGGGGCGCCACATGGAGGCGTCCCATAGAGAGCAGGTCCATTTTAGGGTTAGTACCGGGACAAATTGCCAGCGGCTTCGCTGGCAAGAGAACGGTTCTTGATATCCCTACTCAAACAAGACGGTGTCATCGCTTGCCAGAGAGATCGCTGCGTCCGGATCTGACTCTCTTCGAGCAAGCGTCCCGCGGACAAACTCCGGCCAGCCCGCCAACCTCGAACGACGATTTCAGCGAGAAATCAGTAGCACGGCTTGGCGCCCGCCTTGTGATTCGTCAAACCGTCATGATGGCGGCAACGGCATCCTTCCTTCTGCTTGCTCTATTCGGTCTGATCACTCCGGTTGCTAGCAAGGCGGGCGGCTCATTTGCACCCCGTCCTTATCACTTCTCCGGCCAATCACCTCAAGGCGGGCAAGATGCTTCCTTTACGGGCCGGTGCTCCCGCCAGTCCTCCTGCGCCACCGATGACGATGATGATGGCGGGGACGACGGCGGCAGGTTCCACAGCCAATATGCAGCCTGGTTCTTGGGCGAGATGTCCGATGCGATCCATTCCGCCACGCTGGCCGCCGTTTCGCTTGATGCTTTCACGCCTATTCACTCCTCGCTCTTCGGCCCCAATCTCCGAAAACAAATCTATAAAAAATCCCGCTTCTAAGTAGCCCACAACCAGGTTCCGCCGATTGACATGGCAAGGCCGGCAATTGCGCCGCCACCCTTGGCCAGTTCAGAAACGGCGGGCCATTTGCTTTCAGCCACTCCGGCCAACTTGAAAGGAGGTGGTGAGCTTAAGGGAAGAAGGAAGAGAGTTCCAGCCGAGTTGAGTTTTTATAGCAGTTGATTGAGAGGTCATGGAGGAGAAGTTATGAGAAGAAGATGGAAACTGAGCTTTTTGTTAATGATGTGCGCCATATTGGCGGCGGTCGCGGCCTTTGCTCAGACCACTGGCGGCAACTTGCAGGGCAAGGTCACGGATGCTTCCAACCAGCCTGTAATAGGCGCTACCATCAAACTGACCGGCCCGGCCGTCCAGGGTTTCTTGGGCGCGGCTACCGATGTCAACGGCGAATACAGGATACCTTTCGTTCCCGCGGGCAGAAATTATACGGTGCAGGTTGAAGCCCAAGGCTTCAACTCCGTCGTGCGGAGCGGCATAGAAGTTCCGCTTGGTGCCACTGTATCGCTTCCGTTCCAGCTCGGCGCGGGCACTTCCACTATAACAGTCGTTGGAACCGCGCCTCTGCTGGATATGAAAAGCACCGTTGGCGGGGCCACGATATCGGACCGGATGATTAATGCCGTTCCGCTGCAGAGGGGCGCCTCGCAGATCGCCTATCTGGCTCCGACGGCGGTTAATTCCGGCGTTTCCACCGGAGCTAACAACCCCTCCATCGGAGGCTCCACTGGCGCCGAAAACAACTACATCATCAACGGCATGGACGTCACCAGCACCGGCTATGGCACGCTTAACGCCTCGCTTAATTTTGAATTTATCCAAGACTACGAGGTGTTGGCCAGCGGCCTGCCGCCCGAATACGGCGCCTCAATGGGAGGCGTAACCAACGCCATCACCAAGAGCGGCGGCAACGAGTTTCACGGCGGAGCGTACGCGTACTACTTCAACGACAGCCTGCAGGCAAAGAGCCGTACCTACTCATACGTTTTCAACGACCAGACGGGCTTTACCACGTATGACTTGGGTGCTTTTTTAGGCGGCTACATCCTCAAGGATAAGCTCTGGTTCTTCGTGGCCGGCGACTACAACGAGACCAAGACCGACCTGACCGCCCCGGCGGGTAGCGGGGACACCGCACTCTACTTGAAAGGCCAGCGGGCCAACTCCTACTACTTGGGCAAGAGCCTGACCGAGGAAGACCGGCAACCACAGTACGCCTTCAAGCTCACGTGGAATCTCAGCCAGAACCACAAACTGGCGCTTAGCGTATTTGGGGACTCCGAGAACAACAGTTCTTACGGGTCGCTTGCGACGCTTTCTCCTTACTCCGCGCCATACCAGGTCAAGCAAGATCCTTACAGCATGAGCCTCGAGTGGGATGCCACTTGGACCAAGAACTTCTTCACCGAAGCCACGATAAGCTATCGTGACCGCCACCAGTCGCTTAGTGTTGCTCCGCAGGGCGCCGCCGCGATGCAGTATTCTTATTATTTCTCGCAAGGCGTCTATGGGGGCTTTCAAGCCCTGCCGGCGGACACTACTGTAGCGCCCACGGAATTGCCTAGTTCACAATATCCATTTGGCGCCATTGATTTGGGTGCGAACTACGTCGCCAATGATGGCGTTGGCGGTATGGCCTATGTGGCGAAGGACAATTCTCTTCAGGCCCGGGTGAAGTTCACAAACATCCTGCCCCACCACAATGAGCTCTCTTACGGCCTTCAGTACGAAAACAATGAATACGATTACAACCAGGGGCTTAGTGGCCCAACGAATCACGTAAACCCAAACGCTCCCGCAAGCTTCGGAACCGACGTCGCCATTGGTGGAGGATTCGTCCAGTGGGCGAGCAACGCCGACTTGTTTGGTGCACCATTCCAATGGCCTGACGGCTCGTATTACACCTACATCTTCCAGTCCTACTACACGCCCGCTCTTCGCACGACCAAGGCCAAGTACCACGCTGTATGGATCAACGACAACTGGAACATCACCGACAACTTCCTTCTCAAGTTCGGCCTGCGCGACGACGGCCAGTTGATTGAGAGCACGCTGCCCGGCGGCAATTCCATCAAGCTGGACAACAACATCGCGCCGCGCGTTGGCTTTACGTGGGATGTGGCACACAACGGAAAGAGCAAGCTTTATGGATTCGCCGGCCGCTACTTCGAGCGCGTCCCGAACGACATGGCCATCCGCTCCCTGGCCAACGAACATGACGGATTCGAATACTATAGCGACCCGAATCTGACAAACTACATCGGCGGAGTCTTTTACGGGTACTCGGAGTTGATTCAGGGACAGCAGACCGCCTCCTACGGCGTCAGCGATAAACTGAAGGCCCCATTCGAAGACGAATACCTGGCTGGGTTCGATTACGAAATCAAGCCCGACCTCAAAGTCGGCGTCCAGTTGCTTTACCGCCAGCTCGGACGGACCATCGAGGACATTTCTACCGATAATGCGCAGACCTACATCATAGCCAACCCCGACCGCTGGACGAACGTTGTCACGGCGACCGGCGTGACTTTCCCCAAGCCGTCCCGCAGGTATACGGCAGCACAGTTCACCCTTGACAAGCGTTGGAGCAACCACTGGCAGTTAAACGCTTCCTACGTTTACTCGAAGCTGGAAGGAAACTATGAAGGTGCGGCCAGCAACGACACGGTCAACGGCCAGCTCGATCCAAACCTCAACGCCACGTATGACCTTCCAGAGCTGCTCACCAACGGTTACGGCCTTCTGCCCTTGGACCGCAAGCATCAGCTCAAGGCCTACGGGTCCTACCAGTTCACTCAGATTCCGTTGACCCTTTCAAGCAATTTCACGCTGATGTCGGGAACGCCCTTGAGCGAGCAGGTCTGGTACGCGTGGTACGGCGGCTCCGCCGGCTTCGTCACCGAGCGCGGCACCGCCGGCCGTACCCCCACGATCTGGACCTTGGACCTCGGGGCGCAGTACGACTTCAAGCTCTTCAAGACCAATTTGGGCCTGCGCGTTGACATTTTCAACCTTACCAACGAGCAGAAGACGACTGCCGTTTATCAAAAAGCGTACACGGAGCTCAACCAAGGCGATCCACGCAGTGCATGGGTGCCGAACTCTTACTACGGCTTGCCTTACCAGCACCAGTCGCCCCGCGCGATTCGTTTCGCCATCCGCTGGACGTTCTAGGATTTCTCATCTTGTCACCATTCCCATATTTCGGGCCCCGAAAGGGGCCCTTTTTTTGTGCCTAAATCCCCGGGCGCTTCGATTCTTGGCGCGGCCCGAAGCGGCCGCGCCTCTTGACAAACAGCGCCAAAAAGGCGCATATTGAACCCGGACCCTGGGGTTAGCCCGGGGGATGGAGATTAAAGGAGGAAGCAAATGAAGAAAGTATTGATCGCTGTTTTGTTGGTCGTCGCCACGTTGGGAATTTGCGCTCAGGAAAAGTGGTCTGTTTCAGTGCTGCCAGGCTACCAGTTCAGCACTGGCGATGCCGACTCAGGCTTCGTGGCCAGCTTGGATGGCGTCTACTATTTCAGCGAAAATTACGGCCTGCACTTCGCTTACATGTACAACGAGGGTAAGTTCAAGTACACCTACGCGCCTTATGGTGAGTTCAAGTTCAAGAGGAACTACAACCTTATAGAGGTCGGCCCCGAATTCAAGACGACCGCCGGACAGAAGGGCGAGATATACGGCCAACTGAACCTCGGCTATACTTTTGGCAGCACCAGCATTGACGAGAACTACATCGTCACGGTTGGCGGGACGCCGTACGCCGTACACGTCACCGGAGAACTCAAGAACGACTGGGCGCTGGGCGCCACATTCGGCTACCGTTACTTCTTCAATAAGCAGGTGGGCCTCGCCATGCAGGCGACCTACCACCACATGAACGGCTTGAAGGAGGGCGACTTTGATGCCAAGAACAGCTGGGACGCCCGCATCGGCGTGACCTGGAAGTTCTAAGCAACCTTATAGGCATGAATGGAAAGGGGAGGGCGCGCGCCCTCCCCTTTTTGCGTCCCTTGGCCGTTTGCCTAAGCTGCGGGCCGTCGGCCAGCGCTGAAGCACGGCTGCTTCTGTGGTTTTCTCCTGCAATCCACGGCCGGCAGCCATATCAGCCACGGCCAACCACCGCTCCCATTGCATTGGGCGGCTCGCTGTTCTATCCTGGCTCCTATGCGGCGGGCGCTGGTTCTCGCATTCCTGGTCATGACCGGAGCGGCTTCGGCGGCCCTCTATCTGTGGCGGGTGAACGGCGTGGTCAACGCCCCCCTCGGCCTCGCCACTTTCGACGAGGCGCGGGCGCGGGACAAAGTCCGCATGACTGTAGAGAAGCTCCTTGGAGAATCCCAGCCCTTCGCCTTGAAGTTCGCCACCAGGACGGACACGGTAACCTTGCGCCGCCTGCAAGAGCTCGTCGGCATAAAGGCGGCGGTCTATCTGGCGGCGAGCAAGGTGCCAGTTCAGCAGTGGGTTTACAGCGCGGTGCCACAAAACGGCCTCTCGCTTTGGGCGAAACGGGGCTCGGACAAGCCTCTGGTGACTATCACCGTTTCCAGTTCTGGCCAGATTCTGGGCCTGGAGAATTCCGTCGCCCAGGCCCAGGCGCCAGCAAAGATGAGCAGCGAGGAAGCCAGGCGCGACGCCGAAGACCTGCTCCGCTTCCTCGGAGTTGACGCCGGCGCGCTCACGCTGTCCGCCTATAACGCCGGCGAGAACAGTGGCAGGCAGGAGTACGACTTCACCTGGAAGGCACCGGTGCAGGGTTTGCCGGGCGTCGTCTCGCAATACGCGGTAACGCTCGAAGGCGGCTTCATCAAGTCCTTCAGCCGGAGCGTCAGCTTTGAAAGCTCGGCGGACAGCGCCAAGGGGGGGGCGCTCCTGCTGACGATCCTCACCCTCGCCTCATGGTTCTTCTTGGCTCTTCTGGTCCTCTTCCTCTTCATCCAGCAACTGAGGAGGGACGAGATAGACCTGACCCACGTTAGGAAAATTGCCCTTATCTCCGGAGGCGCCACCTTCGTCGCCGCGCTCTTCAGGTACGACGGGCGGTGGGGCGAGACGATCGTCCTCGCGCTGTTGATCTCAGTCTTGTCGGCCCTTTTCTTCACGCTGCTCTGGACCGTCTCGGAGTCCTTCTTGCGGCAGGCCTACCCTGAAAAGCTCCGCATGAGCGATTTGTGGCTCAGCAACATCTGGCGCGTCCAAGAGACCGGCAAGGCCGTGCTCTATTGCCTTTCCGGCGGCCTGGTGATGCTCGCGCTCCCCTCCGCCGTCTTCTTCATGGCGTGGTGGAACGAGCGCTCAGGCATATTCATGCTTCCGATCAGCACGAGCATGGAGGGGTTCATGGCGCCAGGCGGCCTTGCGGCGCACGCCGTATTCGGGCCGCTGGCCCAGAGCCTGCTGCTGGGGTGCGTCTTCGGCGGCGTCCTGTATCCGTTCTTGAGGCTGCGGTTTCGTCCGGCGCCAGCGGCCTTTCTTTTCAGCCTCTTCTTCGCCTCGGCCACGGCCGCCGCCGTTCCTGCTGGACCTCTATGGCTCGTTCTTCCCGCGGCGATGCTGGCCGGCGCGGCCCTCTTCGCCTCGATGGAATGGGGCGGTTTTCTCTGCGCCGTTCTCTTCCTTTTCGCGCCGCTCCTTTTCGCGCAGTCGTCTCTCCTGCTGACGGGGCGTGATTCCCAGGTGGCCGGCCAGGGGCTCATCGGCCTCGGCCTAATCGGCTGCGCCGCGGTGATCGGCGGGATCCTGGTCTGGAAAGGGAAGCCCCTTTCCGACTTGCAAGCTTACGAGCCCGCCTACCTCAGCCGGATCCGCGAGAGAGAACGCTTCGCGAGAGAGCTGGAGATCGCAAAGGGGGTTCAGGAGAGGTTTCTGCCCAAGGAGACGCCCATCGTTCCAGGCTTCACCGTCGCCGCCCGCTGCACGCCGGCGATGGAGGTGGGCGGCGACTACTACGATTACCTCTCACTGTCCGGAGAAAGGTGGCTCATCGTTCTCGGCGACGTTTCAGGGAAGGGCGTCAAGGCGGCCTTCTACATGACGCTCACCAAGGGCATCCTCCACTCGGTGACCTGCGTGGACGACCGCGAGAAGGTCATCCTCTGCCACCTTAACCGCCTCTTCAAGAATCTCAGCGACGACGGGACATTTCTCACGCTGTGCGCGGTGGCGCTCGACACGAAGGCGCGCGAGGCGACGATACTTTCCGCCGGCCACAACCCGCCGGTCTTCATTCGCCAGGGCGTTCCAGAGCTGCTCTCCCCGAAAGGGCTTGTCCTCGGGCTGATGGACGACTCGGTCTTCCTCAAAACGATAGAAGAGAGGAAGGTCTCGTTCGAGCCGGGCGACGCACTCCTTCTATACACCGACGGCGTGACCGAGGCCATGAACAGGAGGCAGGAGGAGTTCGGAAGCGAACGGCTCCTAGCGGCACTGGATGGAAGCCATAGCATCGGCCCGGAAGAGATATTGGACCGGGTCAGCCGCGCCGTCGAGCTGTTCGCGGACGGAGCGCCGCAGGCCGACGACTTGACCCTCCTGGCGCTGAGAGCCGATGGCCCCTGACGAAAGGGCTCCTTCCGCAACGCAGTTTCTGCGAGGCCGGCTGAGAGTCCTCCAGCCATCCCGCGGCTACCGCTTCACCGTGGATTCCGTGGTCTTGTCCGGGTTCGCGTGGCTCCTGCCGCAGGAAAGCGTCCTTGAC
>DAHXMK010000021.1 GCA_027365515.1 Candidatus Aminicenantota bacterium | reverse complement strand
GCCTCTTTCGGGTTGGGCAAGGGGGCGGCCGCCGGCGGCGATGCGCCGCTCTTCATTTCCGGTCCCTGCGTAATCGAATCGGAGGCTCACGCGCTGGCTCTCGCCCTCCAGCTTGCCTCATGGGCGAGGGACTTGAAGCTCAACCTCGTCTTCAAGGCTTCGTTCGACAAAGCGAACAGGACATCTCTGAAAAGTTACCGGGGGCCGGGGCTGAAGAAGGGGCTCGAAATTCTAGCCAAGGTGAAGAAGGAATCGGGCCTCGGCGTGCTCACCGACGTTCACGAGCCCGGGCAGGCGGAGGAGTGCGCGAAGGTGGCCGACGTCCTTCAGGTGCCCGCCTTTCTCTGCCGTCAGACGGACCTTCTCGTGGCCTGCGCGCGCACGGGAAAGGCCGTAAACGTGAAGAAGGGTCAGTTTCTGTCGCCGTGGGAGATGGCTTACGCTGTGGACAAGCTCGTTTCGAGCGGATGCAAGAAGATACTGTTGACCGAGCGCGGGGCGAGCTTCGGCTACAACAATCTCGTGGTGGACATGCGCTCGATTGAAATCATGCGCGGCTTCGGTTTTCCTGTCATTTTCGACGCGACCCACTCGGTCCAGCTTCCGGGCGGAAGCGCCGGCGCCTCGTCGGGCCAGCGGGAATTCATCGGCGTCCTCGCAAGGGCCGCCGCAGCCGCCGGTGCCGACGGCTTCTTCATGGAGGTGCACGAGGAGCCCGGCCGCGCTTTGTCGGACGGCCCCAACGCGCTGCCGCTGCAAGAATTCCCGGCTCTCTGCAAGCGCCTCACCGCGTTTCACCGCCTCGCCAGGGAGGGCTCCCAATCCCGTGATTGAATCTGGACGGTAGCCGCACATGCTTATAGATGAGTCGTTTAGGCAAAACGGTCTTACACCTGAAAAGGGATTGGGGGCTATCGAGCCGAAGGCGAAGAGAGCGTCCAAGGGTGGGAGGCCCTCCGTCAGGCTTTGCCTGCGGAGGGGGAGGGAATGGCCCTCCCCGCTAATTGAAAAAAGTATTTTCTTTCGAGCAGCAACCCCGTCACCGAAGGCAGGACATTTCCATTGAGGAATTTCGGAGGTTGGATGTCATGAGCCACGAGACCGCGCGGCGCGTCCTCGAAACGGAAGCCAGGGCTTTAGCCATGCTGCGCGACAGCCTCGGCGCTGAGTTCGGCGCGGCGGTTGACAAGATGGCCGCCTGCTCGGGACGGATAGTCGTCACGGGCATGGGCAAGAGCGGCCTGGTCGGCCACAAGATTTCGGCAACGCTGGCCAGCACCGGCAGCCCCTCCTTGTTTCTTCATCCGGCGGAAGCTTTCCACGGCGACCTCGGCATGGTCAAGCCGCAGGACGTGGTCCTGGCCCTTTCAAACAGCGGCGAGACGGAGGAGATCGTGCGCCTCGTCCCGTTTCTCAAGAGGATAGGCGCGACGGTGGTCGCGGCGACCAACTCGGCCTCCTCCACGCTCGCCTCTATGGCCGACATACACATCACCGTGCCCGTCGAGGAGGAGGGCTGTCCTCTGAACCTTGCGCCGATGGCTTCGACGACGGCCCAGCTCGCCCTCGGCGACGCGCTCGCCGCCGAGCTCATGGAGCGAAACAGGTTCCAGCCGGAGGACTTCGCGCAGCTTCATCCGGGAGGCAAGCTCGGCAAGCGCTTCATGCGCGTGGGCGAGCTGATGCACGCCGGGGGCGCCGTTCCCCGCGTGGCGCCCGGCGCGCTTATGCGGGATGTCATCTTCGAGATATCGGCCAAGAAACTCGGCCTGGCGGTGGTGGCGGAAGAGAATGGAACGATTCTGGGAATCATCACCGACGGCGACATGCGCCGCCTACTTGAAAAGCACGGCGGAGCGCTGCTCGAAAGGAAGGCGGCCGATTGCGCGAACCGCTCTCCTTTAACGATAGCGGCCGGCGCCCTCGCGGCCGAGGCGCTGCGGCTGATGGAAGAAAAAAAGATCACCGCGCTTCTGGTGCCCGACGAGCAAAGGCGGATTCAAGGAGTGATCCACCTCCACGACCTCTGGCGCCTGCAACTGCTGTAGCCAGGCTCCTCGATTCCACCCAAGTATTTGTGTCGGCGATCGCCGAATCTCGCCTTAACGTTAACGGGGCCAGGCTTGCGTAGTTGCATTGTTGCCAAGAAGCCGTTGCACGCGCGGGCCTTCCCAGCGCCTTCGGCGCTCTTGAGGGCCGCTCGGGCCGCGCGGCGAAGAATGGCTGACGTGACGACTGGCGCAATTCCATTCTTCTTCGCGCGTCCCGTCGCGTCCCCCCGCCCTTCGGGCTTTCCGGAAGGCCCGCGCTTTATACGCTTCGCCTGATGCATAGAGCGTGGCTGAAAGAAATAGGGCGATGAGGCCAACCGCCAGAGTAGGGGAGGTAGGGTGTCCAACTCTCTCTATATATTAAAGACGTGCGGCGCGAGTCCCGGACGATTTGCTTCGTCACTGCTCGCCGGCTCGCGTCCTCAACGTACCGAAGTACGCCTCCGGTGCGGCCGGCTCGCGTTCCTTGCATCTCGCCCAATCCGCGCGCCGCGCCATTCTTTGGCCGCGTTCGCCGGGAAACATTTCCGGCTCGCGGCCTCGAATGGCATTGCACCCTACACGAAGAGCGGGCGCGGCTCGCCACGGCGCGGCCAGCATGAATGATTTGTCCAAGTTCAGGTTCATGTCCTTTAAATCCATCTATCGCGCCGTGGCTTCGGCCTACGGCCTTTACGGACGCTTCGCGTCCTGCCGCGCCCTTCGTCGTCCTGTCAAGGTCCGTAAGGTTCCACGCAACCTTGGCGGGACAATCCGCACGACGAAGCTGGAGGAGTCGGTGTACAATGCTGCCGGGGAGCGAGTTGCGATGGTGGCTTACCAGGGCGGCGCGGCGACCGGCTTCACGAAATACCTTCGCGAGGGCGCGGCGGTGGTTTACGAGAAGAGCTTCACGCTGAGCGGCGGCGCCCATTCAAACCTATCCGAGAAGACCTATCTCTACGCCTCGGGCGGGATGGCGGTGACGAAGGCGAAGAACCTTCAGAGCAACATCGCCACCTACAGCTACTACGGCATAGACCATCTTGGCACGGCGAGGTTCAGCCGGACGGTTGACGCGAACGGGGCGGTCCTCCCGAACGGGGACGCGGCCTATGCCTTTGAGCCCTTCGGCGTCACGATCCCTGGGCCCAACCCGGCGCCCGACCCGAGCGGCAACACCCACCTCTACACGGGCCAGGAGCGCGACGCCCTCCCCGACGGCACCAGCATTGACTACATGCACTTCAGGTTCTTCAGCGCATCAATGGGCCGCTTCCAGAAGCCCGACAGCAACTTCGACTCGCCCATCGCCAACCCCCAAGGCTGGAACCTCTACTCCTACGTCAAAGGCAACCCAGTCAACTTCAATGATCCCACGGGGCACATGCCAGAGATTCCAGATCGCCCCGAAAAGCCGGCGAGGCCGTATGGCATGATGGGCGGGCTTATGATGGGCGTCAACGGCTCGGTCGAAGACCAGGTCAGGCAGGCAATCAAGGCTGCGGAAGCGACGGTGAATGCCCTGATAACTAACAACGGCCAAGCCGGAAGCATCACGGTGAGCGCGGAGTTCTTGAACAAGCTCAAGACGGACAACACCTTTAGGACTGGATTCACGGCGTGGTTGGCGACAGGAATAGGAATGGCTCAATGGAACATTATGAGGAAAGATTCGGATACCAAGTACAAGTTTGAAGTAGGACCTGTACCTTATGGTTCTATTTTGCGTGGTTTCAAAAATGCAGCTTCCGGAACTGGCCCAACTCCAAGCCCTTTGAGGTGGGGTGACAAGCCCGTCGTAAATGAGGAAAATGTAACCATAACACTAGACCCGCACTTTTTTGAAGCGAACTATGCCTCGGCATCGCAACGGGCAGGAATGTATGCGAAGTCATTTGGACGCGAGGCGCTTTATGCTACCAGCATTGGAGGTGGACGAAGCTTTACTGGATGGTCCAAGATGACGGATGAATTGGAAAGTGAAACTACTCATGGATGGTGGGCCAATAGGATCGCTGGGGAGGCTAGATATGCGAGAGAGATACAACCAGTCGCCGAGGCGTTGGGAATCGACGTGCCTGGACCTGATGATTGACATGATGAAGAGCGCAGTCGCAGCCCTAGTAGTGTTTGGATTTGTTGGCATTTCTTTGCCAGGACAGCAGGTGCCTACTAGGGATCGTACAGATAGGAAAGCTATCTTTGCAACAACTGGCGCCAATACGAAAATTGCCGTGCTTCTACCAGCATATCTCGTTCAACTCTTCGGTGAAGACTGGTACAAGCAGACCCTGTTCTCTGATCAGTTGCCAGAAAAACCCCTTCAAGGGCAACAGTTTCCACCTCAACTTGTATGGAAACAAGAGGGGTTGGTATTCGGGGCCAACATCGCTGAATTGAAGAAGTGGAGGAATACAACGACAATCCAGGTTCTTCTCTATTCTCTTGAGAAGAAGATCGCCTACCACCTGCAAATTGATTTAGAAAAAGAGGAAGTCAGGGTAGATTGGTCGTGCCATACAAAAGATGGTCCTGAAGAAGTATCGCCCACGGGACTACTCCTGAACGGTCTTAAGTGCAAGGAATGGCAGAAGTAACTCTTTCGCATAGATACCATTTACGTCCGGACCGGCGGGGTCGGGGGCAGAGGTCTTTAGTATTAGTAACGGTAACGGTAAGAAGCGGGTCAGGTAGTAAATAGATAGTAAATAGGGTCAGCCACCTATTACCGGCTCTCGCCCCTGGCGTGCATACGAAACGCGCGGGTCTTCCCCGCGCCTTCGGCGCTCTTGGGGCCGCAAGGGCCGCGTGCCGGAAAGCGAAGACGTCACAATTGGCGCGGGCCGCTTTCCGTCGCTCGTCCCTTCGCGGCCCCTCGTCCTTCGGACTTTCGGAAGGCCCGCGCTGCAAGCGCTTCGCCTGATTCATAGAGCGCGGCTGAAAGAAATAGGGCGATGCCGCCAATCTTCGGAGGAGGGGAGGTGTGGTGTCCAACTCTCTCTTTATAATAAAGACGTGCGGCCCAAGTCCCGGACCAATTCCTTCGTCAGCCTTCGGCGTGCGGCACGCTCCAAGTACGCAAGTACGAGTCGGTGCCGCCCGCCTTGGCTTCCTCGGACTTGGCCCAATCCTGGGCCGCGCCATTCATCGCCCGCTTACGAGGGAAGAACTATCGCAATGAACGCGGCCTCGAATGGCATTGCACCCTACACGAAGAACGGGCGCGGCTTGCCACGGCATGATCGTGATGAATGACCTGTCCAAGTTCAAGTCCACGTCCGTTCAATCCATCTATCATGCCGTGGCCGCAAGCTCGCTTGCCCGCTCGTTCCTCGCTCTTCCGCCGCGCCCTGCGTCGGTGTATCAAGTCCCGTCGGGCTCGGCGATCTTCGCGGGTTAAAGATGCACGACGCGAACGGGAA
>DAHXMK010000409.1 GCA_027365515.1 Candidatus Aminicenantota bacterium | reverse complement strand
TACTGAATTGGGGCTGATCCCACCGGCTCCGTCGTGTTGACAACGCGGCTCCAGGGCCTTAAACTATCGGTGGAGGCCAGCGTGATCATTCAATGCCCGTCTTGTTCAAAGCGATACCAGGTTGACGAGAAGCACTTTCAGGGCAAGGAGCGCGTCCAATTCAAGTGCCCCTCATGCCAATCCCTGATAACGGCCACCAAGCCGGAGTCTGCGCCGGAACAGCCCTCATCATCCACGCAGAAGGTTCAGAAGGTTGACGGCACGGCATCCGGCCATGGCGTTCCGGACGCCCACCTTCTTCAGATGCCGGACGGGAAGAGGTTTTCGCTTGCCGTGCTGCAGGGTCCGGATCAGGGCAACATTTTCAAGATAACAAAGCCGGTCGTCGTCATCGGGCGCGCCGACGCCGACGTGGAACTGAACGACCCGGAAGTCTCGCGCCGCCACGCCCAGGTCGAGGTGAAGGGAGGCACGATAATCCTCCGTGACCTCAAGAGCACTAACGGTACTTACCTCAACGAGCAGCACGTCGTGGCCTCGGAGATCGAGCACAACACCGAGTTCCGAGTCGGCGGGACGACGCTGATGCTGATAGTCACCGAAAACCTAGACTGAGACCATGCCAGAAACCGTAGCCGTGGCCATGTCGGGGGGGGTAGACTCCTCCGTGGCGGCCCTGCTTCTCGCCCGGAGCGGCTATCGCGTAATCGGAGTCACGCTCAGGCTTTTCGACGGCTGCGGCTCGTCCGGCAAGAATTGCTGTTCCATCGAGGACGCCGCCGCGGCGAAGGAAGTCGCCGCCGTTTTGGGAATAGAACACCGGCTGGTCGAGCACCAGGAGGCCTTCGAGCGGCTGGTGATTCAACCGTTCGCCAAGGCCTACCTATCCGGCGAGACCCCCAACCCCTGCATCTTGTGCAACGAGCGGATCAAGTTCGGCACGCTGTGGGCCTATGCAAGCTCGCTTGGCGCAAGCCTCGTGGCAACGGGCCACCACGCCAGGCTGCTACCCGGAACCGGCGGACATTTTATTTGGCGAGGCGCCGACAAGGAGAAGGATCAGTCCTACGTACTCTTCCCGCTCACCGGCGAACAACGGGAGCGGTCGCTCTTTCCAGTGGGGCACCTGACGAAGAAAGAGGTGAGGCGGCTTGCCAAGCAGGCGGGCCTGCCGACGGCGGACAAGCCGGAGAGCCAGGACATCTGTTTCGCCGGGCCGGACGGCTACGCCGGGTTTCTCGAATCGCGCGGCTTGAAGGGCAAGCCTGGGCTCATACGCCACGTTGACGGCAGGATTCTCGGGAGCCACGGCGGGCTACACCTTTTCACTACGGGACAGCGGCGCGGGCTCGCGGTTCCGGCGGCCGAACCGCTTTACGTCGTCGAAATGGACGGCGATTCGGGCACGCTGACGGTGGGTCCGAAATCAAGCCTCGGGACGCGATGTTTCAACGTGATGGGGTGGACCTGGCACCTGGGGCGAGGCGAAGAGGTCCCGGGCGAGGCGCTGGTGCAGGTTCGCTACCGCCAGAAGGCATGCGCGGCCAAAATCTTTGTTGAGGGAGGTTCCAGGGCCGTGATAGAGTGGAAGGGAGCGCCGCGGACGGCCACGCCTGGACAAGCGGCGGTCGCTTACGAGGGCGAACGCCTCGTAGGCGGAGGATGGATAACAAA
>DAHXMK010000377.1 GCA_027365515.1 Candidatus Aminicenantota bacterium | reverse complement strand
CGATGCCAAGCTGCAAAGTCGCGCCGTCGGGGATCCGCTCCGCGATCAGCGCGCCTATCTTCTGCTCGACGTCGGTCGCCGGCTTGCCTTTAAGCTCCAGAAGCGGCCGCGACACCTCGGTGATATGCGTCGCGCGGGAGACGTGCATGAAGGCGTCTCCGTGAATCCTCGGCATTCGGTCGTTGACTTCGACTATGACGGCCCTAGCCATCTCCAGCGCCGCCTTCTGCGCCATCACCTCGACGCCGAGGATCATGAACCCGTGGTCATCCGGGCGCGAGCACTGGATCATCGCCGCGTCCACTCTCACCGCCCCGCTCCTTATCGCCTTGGGTATCATGTGAAGGTGGATCGGAACGTAAGCCGACCTGCCGTCGTTGACGGAGGCGCGGTCGCCGGAGCCGACGAAAAGGGAGTTGTGGTGAAAAGCCTTCTCCATCCCAGGCTTTGAAAAAGGATCGTCGCCCATCAGCAGGACGTGCGACAACGTTACGTTCTCAAGCTCATCGGCCCTCTGGGAAAGCGCCTCCATCAAGTCGAAAGGCGCGGCGGCGTTGCCGCTCATCCAGACCCAGTCGTTGGACTTGACCGCCGCCACCGCCTGAGCGGGGCTGCAAAGCTTCGCCCGGTACTGTTCCATGATGGACATGGCTACCCCCCCAGCAATTCGTCCAAGTTGGCCACGCTAGAGCCGAAACCCGGCCTGACCACGTGTCCCTCGAATAGGTAACAGCCGCTCCGAAGGCTCTTGTCCTCCTTGATCGCCATCGCCGTGCCTCGGGCCTGAATGCCAAGCACGTAAGGCAGTATGGCGTGGGTCTGCGCGTGGGTCGCCGAACGGGCTACCAGCGACGGCGAGTTCGGCACGGCGAAGTGGAGGACGCCCTCCCTGACGAAGATGCCGCCCGTCGGCCCTTGCAGGCGCGTAGTTTCGACGCAACCGCCTTGGTCATATGAGAAGTCGAGGATCGCCCGCCCCGGCCTCATCTTCCGGACCATATCCTGCGTGACGACGATCGGAGCTACTTCTCCCGGATGGAGCACGGCCCCGACAACGACGTCGGCGAACGAGACGAACTTCTCCACGTTCTCTCTTGTCGCCATGGCCGTCACCACTCGCCCCTCGAAGAAACGGTCGAGAAGCTCGAGCCGCTTCTTGGAAATGTCGAGAACGTGGACGCTGCAGCAGAGGCCGAGGAAGGCGCGCGCCGCGTAGAAGCCCAAGGTACCGCCGCCCACTATGACCACGTCAGCCGGCGGAATGCCGGGTGCCCCGGCCAGAAGGATGCCGATGCCACCGAACTCGGTTTCAAGCAGCCGCCCGGCTATCTGCGGGGCAAGCATTCCGGCTATCTCGGAGGAGACCCGGAGGATCGGCAGAACGCCGTCGTCATCCTGGATCACCTCGTACCCGATGGCCGTTACCTTGACTTTCTTGAGCTGCTCTTGCAGCGTATCCCAAAGGACGGCCATGTGCCAGAAGGCGAGCACGCAGGCGCCGGGTTGCATGAGCGTAATCTCTTTCGCCGACGGGGCGGCCACCTTGACCACGACGTCGGCCCTGCCGAAAACCTCTTCCCTCGAATAGACGACCTGTGCCCCGGCCTTCCTGTAAACCTCGTCGAGAAAACCGGCCGCCGCGCCAGCGCCGCTTTCCACCACGACCGCGGCGCCGGCCTCGATGAGGTCGCGCACGCCGCCCGGCGAAAGTCCCGCCCGCTTCTCCTGGCAACGTTCACCGTCCGGACACTCTTTAGGAATACCGAACAACATGGCGACCCCCTTCCTTTAGGAATGGCGCGTGGCGAAAGCGCGCTCCGTTCGCCCCGAACCGCCGAACTCCATCTAAATATAAGCCGCTCCAGCGGGGCACGGCAACCAGCCAATTGATACGCCGTCGCGGCCATGGGGCTTTTGGCGCAAAACCCCGCGCCAGGCGGCGACATCCATACGCGCTTCACAGTAGTGAAATGGCCTTCTCCACTTCATCTATTACATAGTCGGGAGTCGAAGCGCCGGCGGTAATTCCGACGCAACCCGCTCCATCAAACCATGCGATCTCGAGGTCCGACGCCCCCTGCACCAAGTGGCAGGGCTTCAGCTTGGAACATATCTCGAATAAGTGGCGGGTGTTGGCCGAGTGTTTGCCGCCTATTACGATGACGACGCCCACCTCGCCGTCCATCGCCAACTTCATGGCCGCCTCCTGGTTCTCCTTCGTCGCGTAGCAGATCGTGTCGGCGCGCGACGTGCGCGGGTTGGCGGCCTCTATCGCCCTCGCGACCGGCTCGTACTCCTCGGCGTTCAAGGTCGTCTGGTAGAAAATCTTAATGGAACCGTAAGCCCGCCAGTCAACTCCGGCCGCCTGCTCCAGCGAGGCTATGACGTGATACGAGGATTGCGTCAAGTCGTGCGTGTAGCCCACGACTTCGCGGTGGCTTGGATCGCCGATGAAGACGAGGTGGGCTCCCTCCTCCAGCGCCTTGCGGGATTCCTTGTGGATGTCGTACACGAACTTGCAGGTAGTGTCCAGTATCTCCAGGCCGAGTGCCTTCGCCTTTTCATGGTAAGAGGATGGGACGCCGTGAGCCGAGAAGACGACGACCGGCTCCTTGACCTCCTCCAGCGAGTGGACGGTCCTGACGCCGAGTTTTTCCATCTCCTCGACGACGCGCTCGTTGTGTACGACCTGCCCGAGGATGGCGCCAATCCCGCCCTTCGCCGCGAACCGTCTGACCTTGATGTCGGCGACCCTGACGCCCGAACAGAACCCGTACCTCTGCGCGCGCTTGATCTTCATGGCACCGCCTCGCTGAAATGATAACATTGACACCATCAAGGCCCAAAATGCCGGGACATGTCTTGGAAATGCCTCACGCTAATCACCGAGGCAGCCACATCGTCGCCGTCGTCGTCGTTCCGATCGCGTCGGCCGTCACGCTCGTCGTGGCAAGCTGAGTGGTTTGAAGAGAGAGCGTCCTGGGGAACGTGCATTCCACCCACGCCTCCT
>DAHXMK010000376.1 GCA_027365515.1 Candidatus Aminicenantota bacterium | reverse complement strand
ACCTGAAGATGCCGGGCATTGACGGCATAGAGGTTCTCAGACAGGTGAAGAAGAACGACCCTTCGGTCGCCGTCCTTCTGGTCACCGCGTTCGGCTCGGTCGAATCGGCGGTCCAGGCGATGAAGGTGGGGGCCGACGACTACCTCTCAAAGCCGGTTGACATCTACGAGCTGAGAAGCCGCGTCAAGACCTTGGTTGACAAGCGGAGGCTGAGCCTGGAAAACGCCGAGCTTAAAGCGAGGCTGGACGAGCGATTCGGCTTCGAGAACATCGTCGGCAACTCCCAGGCCATGCGCACCCTCTTTCAGCAGACGAAGATGGTCGCGGCAACGAGGGCGACCGTGCTCATCCGCGGCGAATCGGGCACGGGCAAGGAGCTGATCGCCAACGCTATTCACCACCATTCCGAAAGGAAGCGCGGGCGGTTCCTGCCGCTGAACTGCGCCGCCATTCCGCCGAACCTGATGGAGAGCGAGCTTTTCGGCCACGAGAAGGGCTCTTTCACCGGCGCGGACAAGACCCACCCAGGCAAGTTCGAGCTGGCTCACGGAGGGACTCTTTTCCTCGATGAAATCGGCGAGCTCTCACTGGACCTTCAGGCGAAGCTGCTTCGAGTCCTCGAGGAGCACGCGGTGACGCGGGTCGGCGGCGCCCACTCGATATCGGTGGACGTGCGGATAATCACGGCCACCAACCGGGACTTGCTCGCTCTCGTGAGGGAAGGCAAGTTTCGGGAGGATCTCTATTACAGGCTCAAGGTCGTGGAGCTCTCGATCCCCTCTTTGCGGGAGAGGCTCGAAGACCTTCCCTTGCTCGTCCAGGCCTTCCTCGGCCAGTTCAACAAGGAGCACAACAAGCAGGTGAAAAGGGTGAGCGACGGCGTCCTAAGCGCCCTGGCGGGCCACCGCTGGCCGGGCAACGTCCGCGAGCTCAAGAACGTCATAGAACGCATGGTGATCTTCTGCGACAGCGACGTTTTGGAGGAGCGCCACCTGCCGTCCGACTTCGGCTCCAACGGCAAAAGCGTGCAGGTCCCGGCGCCCGCTTCCACCGTGGCTTTCCCCGCCCGGCAGGGAACGGCGGTCACCCTCGACCAGATGGAAAAAGAGGCCATCATGTCGGCGCTTTCGCAGACGGGCGGGAACAAGACGCAGGCCGCGCGCGTCCTCGGAATAGGCTTGAGGACGCTTCACCGGAAACTGAAAGAGTATGGTTACAGGGACAGCCAGGAACCGAATGAAAGGAGTTTGACATGAAAATAGCACGCCTTTTCCTAGTAGCTTTGGCAGGAGTTCTGCTGATCGTCCTGGGCTTTGGTTTGGCGCAGGTCAGGCAGGTGAGCGCCCCCGTAGCGAGCGCCGCCGCTCCGCCGGAATACACCAATGGCCAGAATGCCGCGCCGCCGTTCGGCTTCGCGGACGTAGTCGAAAAGGTTGACCCGGCGGTCGTCAGCATAACCGCCATCTCGGTTGGAAACGACGAAAGTCAGGGCGAAGGCGGACAGGATTCCCCGCAGATGCCGCAGAGCCCGTTCGGCAACCCGTTCGAGTTCTTCTTCGGAATGCCGCACCCCAACATGCCTCAAGGGCAGAAGCCGGTCCAGGAGGCCGGGGGCAGCGGCTTCATCATCAGCCCGGACGGCTACATCCTCACCAACAACCACGTGGTCAAGGGGGCCGAGAAGGTCACCGTCACCCTGAGCGACGACAGCGAATATACCGCCACCGTGGTCGGAACGGATGACGAGACCGACGTGGCGCTCCTCAAGATCAACGGCAAGAACTTCCCGACGGTCGTTCTCGGCGACTCGGACGCCATGCGGCCGGGCGACTTCGTTCTGGCCATAGGCAACCCTCTCATGTACCGCCACACCGTGACGATGGGGGTCATCTCGGCCAAAGGGCGCAGGCTTTCCGCCTCGGCGCTCGATGACTTCCTCCAGACCGACGCCGCCATCAACTTCGGCAACTCCGGCGGGCCCTTGATCAACGCGAGGGGCGAAGTGATCGGCATCAACACGGCCATCACCCGCAACGACGGCATGGGGCGGATGGTCGAAGGAATCGGCTTCGCCATTCCGATCAACATGGTGAAGGCGATGATCGAGCCCTTGAAGAAGGACCACCGAATCGCCCGCGGTTATCTCGGCGTGAAGGTCGGCCCCTTGGACAAGGACGCCAAGGCGTATCTCAAGCAGCAGTATGGCGTTGACGTGAAGGGCGGCGCCGTCGTCCAGAGCGTCGAGCCGGACCAGCCGGCCGCGAAAGCTGGCCTCAAGAAGGGCGACATCATCACCGCCGTCGAGGGCGTCGAGCTCAAGGACTCCAGCGAACTCGTCCACAAAGTGTCCGGCTTCCCTCCGAACAAGACTATCACGCTTGACGTTCTGAGGGACGGAGCCAAGAAGAAGTTCGACGTCACGCTGGCCGACCGCGCCAAGGGGCTCTCTTCCCAAGGCGAGGGCAGCCAGGGCGACAACGGCCAGCAGAAGGAGGCGAAGCTTGGAATCAGGGTTCAGGACATAACCCGCCAGGCACGCATGATGTACCGCATCCCGGATGACGTCAGGGGCGTCCTCGTGACCTCCGTTGACCCGGAAACCAACGCTTTCACGAAGGGAATTCGCGAAGGTTCGATAATCTCGGAGGTGAACGGGAAGCCGGTCTCGTCCGTCAGCGAGTACATGCAGGTGATCTCCGGCGTAAAGAAGGGCGACGCGGTCAGCGTCTATCTACAGGACGACATGGGCGGAAGGTACGTCTATTTCCGCGCCGATTGATGGAAGACC
>DAHXMK010000367.1 GCA_027365515.1 Candidatus Aminicenantota bacterium | reverse complement strand
CATATCCCATGGAGGAGCGCATGGCCGGGCCGAAGCGAGTCGTGATAGTTGACGACAGCCCGAGCTTCTGCTCGATGTGGCGGCGTTTCTTCGAGGAGCGCTACGGAGAGAAAGTGGCCGTGGAGATATTCCTCGACCCGCTTCAGGCTCTGAAGGAAGTCAGGCCGGACATCGGCCTTCTCGTGCTCGACCTCGAAATGCCGGGGCTCGACGGCATAAAGTTCCTAGAATTCGCCGCCGCCAAAGGCGTTGACCGGAGGCGCGTCGTGATTTCGAGCGGCCGGGACGCCGATGACCTGCACCGGCTCTTCCCGCCAGGCCGGTGCCTCGCGGTCATCAACAAGGACGACCCGGCCCAGCAGGAGGCGTTCCTCATGATTCTCGAATCGGTGATGCGAAAGCCCTAAGGCCGGGCCTGCCGCATAACCTCGAATCGCGGAGGTTTTTCAAGATGGCTTCATCGTTGGAATCCTTGCCCCGTCTGCGGCTTCAGAAGGGGCGCATGAAGAGGGCCGCCCACGGCCATCCGTGGGTCTTCTCGAACGAGCTCGTTGAAGTGCCTCCATTAGAGCCTGGAACGATCGTCCAGATGGACGGCCCCGCCGGAGAGCCGCTCGGGACCGGCTACTACAACCCCCGGACGTTGATTTCATTCCGCTGGCTGGTCCGCGGCGCACCCCTGGAAGAGGAGTGGCTGGAGAAACGCATAGAGGCCGCCGTGGCGAAGCGCGCTTCCATTTATCCAGGTGAAGATTGCGTCAGGCTTGTCTTCGGAGAGGCCGACGATCTGCCGGGCTTGGTGGTTGACAAATACGGCGACTGCCTCGCGGTTCAGGTCAATACGGCTGGTATGGAGCGCTTGCGGCAACGAGCCGAGGCCGCGCTCACGTCCCTGATTAAGCCGCGGCAGCTCGTCCGCAAGGACGACGGCCCGCAGAGGGAGATGGAGGGGCTGCGCCGGGGCGTCGAGGCCGCCGTGGCCTCTCAAGAAAGCTCCGCCCAGGTCTCTTACTTGGGGCTGAAAATAAACGTTGACCTGTCAGGCGGGCAGAAGACCGGCCTTTTTCTCGACCAGCGTGAAAACGTCCGCGCGCTCATAGGGCGGATGACTCGCGGGACTTCGATCCTTGACGTCTTCTGTTACCGTGGCGCCTGGGGAATGGCGGCGCTGAAAGCGGGCGCATCGCGCGCCGAATTCGTTGACGCCTCGCTTGAAGCGTGCGAGGCGGTCGAGGCGGCGCTCGCTGGCAACGGCCTGCCGGAGTTCGACATCCACCAGGGGGACTCCTTTGACATCCTGCCTCGCCTTCACGGCGCGAAGAAGCGGTTCGGCGCCGTCGTGACCGACCCGCCCGCCTTCGCGAAATCGAAGAAGCACCTTCCCGAGGCGTTGAAGGCTTATTCGCGCCTCAACGAGATGGCGATGCGCCTCGTTGAGCCGGGGGGATTGCTGGCGGCCTGCTCCTGTTCGCACCACGTGGGCATTGAGGAGTTTCTTCAGGCGCTGAGGGAGTCGGCGGCGAAGGCGAAGAGGAAGGCCACGCTCATCGAGCTACGCGGCCAAGCCCCGGACCACCCGGTCCTCCTTAATTTCCCGGAGGGAGCCTACCTGAAATGCGTCCTTCTCGCTATAGAGTAAGGCGCGCCGGCAAGGAGGGAGCGCGTGCCCACTCCACTCCTTGCCGCCTTTGATGCTATCATGAGCGTTGACGGAGGAACCGCCGATGAGTGATTTGGCCATAGAAGTCATCGGGCTTGAGAAGACTTTCAAGGGACACCTCTCGATAGGCCGCATCCATGCCCTTCGCGGCGTGGACCTCAGAGTTCCGAAAGGGGTCATTTACGGTTTCCTGGGCCCAAACGGGGCGGGCAAGACGACGACTCTGAAAGTGCTCGTCGGCCTTCTGAAGCCTGACAAGGGCGAGGCGCGGCTCCTGGGGACGAGCGTGAGCG
>DAHXMK010000075.1 GCA_027365515.1 Candidatus Aminicenantota bacterium | reverse complement strand
GATCACGGCGGATCGCGGACTCTGCGGGGGCTTCAACGGCAACATCATCCGCTTCGCCAGCCAGACGGTCAAGGAGAAGCAGGCCGAGGCCGAAGCGCTGGCTCTGGACCTGATAGGGCGCAAGGGGCGCGATTTCTTTCGAAAGAGAACCACGACCGTTGACCGCCAGTGGGTCGGCGTTTTCCAGAAAGTCAAGTATGACCACGCGGCCGATATCGCCGGCCACCTCGCGGAGATATACGAAAAGGGCGAGGTTGACGCCGTTTACCTGATATACAACGAGTTCAAGAGCGCCATCTCGCAGCGCGTCGTTCTTGAGAAGCTGCTGCCGATTTCAAAGCTGGCTTTCGACGAGCCGCAGGTCTTCATGGATTACCTCTACGAGCCGACGGACCAGGAGCTTTTCGACACCCTGATCCCCAAGCACGTGACCTATCAGGTTTACCGCGCCTTGTTGGAATCTCAGGCCGCGGAGCACGGGGCCAGGATGGCCGCGATGGAAGGCGCTACGAAGAACGCGAAAGAGATGATTGACCGCCTGACCCTATACGCGAACCGCGTCAGGCAGGCCGCGATCACCAAGGAGCTGATCGAAATCGTCAGCGGGGCGCAGGCCCTCGGTTAAGGAGAATGCAATATGGCCGTGGAAGGTAAAGTCGTACAGGTCATCGGGGCGGTCGTGGACTTGCAGTTCCCGTTAGAGCACATCCCGACGATTTACAGCGCGGTGAAGATATCGAGCGCCGGCGAGGATGGCGGCGTGCCCATAGAAGTCACGGCGGAAATAGCCCAGCACCTTGGCGAAGGCAGGGTTCGTTGCGTCGCGATGGAACCGACCGATGGCATGGTGCGGGGCATGAAAGCCGTTGACACGGGCGAGCCGATAACGATCCCCGTGGGCAAGGAGACGCTCGGCCGCATTTTGAACGTGCTGGGAAAGCCCGTTGACGGTCTTGGGCCTGTGGACACCAAGGAGCACTTTCCGATCCACCGCCCCGCTCCGAGCTTCGAGGAGCAGGCCACGTCGGCCGAGATGTTCGAGACGGGAATCAAGGTCGTGGACCTGCTTGAGCCCTACCTTAAGGGCGGCAAGACCGGCCTCTTCGGCGGTGCCGGCGTCGGCAAGACGGTCCTCATCATGGAGCTCATCAACAACGTCGCCATGCACCACGGCGGCGTCTCGGTCTTCTCGGGCGTCGGCGAGCGGACTCGCGAAGGTAACGACCTCTGGCTGGAAATGACGGAATCGGGCGTTATCAAGCCCGGCGACTTCGCCAAATCGAAGGCGGCTCTGATCTATGGCCAGATGACCGAGCCGCCTGGGGCGCGCTTGAGAGTCGGCCTGACAGGCCTCACCGCCGCCGAGTATTTCAGGGATGTAGAGGGACAGGACGTTCTCCTCTTCATAGACAACATCTTCCGGTTCACCCAGGCAGGCTCGGAAGTGTCGGCGCTTCTAGGCCGTATGCCTTCGGCCGTCGGTTACCAGCCGAACCTGGCCTCCGAAATGGGAGAACTCCAGGAGCGCATAACTTCAACGAAAAAGGGCTCGATCACCTCGGTTCAGGCCATTTACGTCCCGGCCGACGACCTGACCGACCCAGCTCCGGCGACGGCGTTCGCCCACCTCGACGCGACGAGCGTTCTTTCGAGGGCCCTGACAGAAATCGGCATTTATCCGGCCGTTGACCCGTTGGCCTCGACATCGAGGATACTTGACCCGCGCGTCGTCGGCGAGGAACACTACTCTGTCGCCCGCAAAGTGCAGGCTGTTCTGCAGAAGTACAAGGACCTGCAGGACATCATCGCGATCCTGGGCATGGAAGAGCTTTCGGACGAGGACAAGATCGTCGTTGCCAGGGCTAGGAAGATACAGCGGTTCCTCTCCCAGCCTTTCCACGTCGCCGAGCAGTTTAGCGGCGTCAAAGGGACCTACGTCAAGGTCGCCGACACTATCCGGGGGTTCAAGGAGATCGTTGAAGGCAAGCACGACGAGCTTCCTGAACAGGCCTTCTACATGGTCGGGACGATCGAAGAGGCCAGGGAAAAGGCCGACCGCCTGGCCAAACAGGCCTAGCGAGGAAGAGAATGGGCTCATTCGACCTGCCCAAGAAAGTGCTGCTTCAGGTGGTCACGCCCGAGCGGAGCGTCGTCCACGAGGAGGTGGACGAGATCATCCTGCCTGGGAGCGAAGGCTACCTTGGTGTCCTGCCCGGCCATACGCCGCTGTTGACATCGCTCAAAATTGGTGAGATAAAGTACCGCCTGGGCAGCGAGGCGAGATTTCTTGCCGTCTCGTGGGGATTCGCGGAGGTGCTGCCGAACAAGGTTACCGTGCTGGCCGATCTAGCAGAGCGGCCGGATGACATAGACGTAGCGTCGGCTCAAGAGGCAAAGGCCCGGGCGGAAGCGATGCTGAAGGATCCTGAAGCCGACTTTCGCGCAGCCCAAGCCGCGCTTGAACAGGCGCTTGTGCGGCTGCAGGTGGCCGCCAGACAAGCGCAGATGCCGCGCTAGACATTTTGGAAAGAAGAGAGTGATGCCATGAAGCGAACATTTCAGCCAAACCGCCGTCACAGAGCCAAAACGCACGGGTTCCGCGCCCGCATGTCAACGAAAACGGGCCGCGAGGTGCTGTCCAGACGGCGCGCCAAGGGCCGATGGCGGCTCACGCCACAGTAGGCGGCGGGACGAAGACCGGGCCTTTTCCTCCAAGCAGCCGAATCCTGGCCCGGGCTGAATACCAGGCAATCTATAAAGCCTGTGCGCCGATATACACGGCGCGCTTGGTGTTTTATGCGCGGCCGGTAGCGGCGGGCGTAAGGCGTTTGGGGTGTACAATCCCCAAGAAGACGGGGTGCGCCGTCGAGCGCAACCGCCTGAAACGGCTCATCCGGGAAGTCTTCAGAGAGGAGCGCTCTCTGCTGCCGGACGGTTGCGAAGTGGTCGTCAACGCTAAGCGCGGTGCGGCCGGTCTGGATTACGCCTCGGTCAGGGAGGCTTTCTTGAAGCTGTGCGAGCGGCTCTCCCGGGAGGGCTTTCCCAGTTGCGCCAAGTAATCCTTCTCTTAATTAGGATTTACCAGTGGACGCTCTCGCCCTTCCTGGGCGGGGCTTGCCGCTTTTATCCCTCTTGCTCGAAATACACCGCTGGCTGCGTGGAGCGCTTCGGCGCGGGCAAAGGCCTGCTGCTTGGCGCCAAGCGCGTCTTGAAATGTCACCCCTGGCACGAGGGTGGTTACGACCCGGTGCCGGATAAGAAAGAGAAATGGAGCAACGCATGAGCCAACTTGGACAGGAAGAGCCGGTAGGAACCGGCCGACTGCTTTTAACGACGGCCATCATTGGGGTTCTTTTCGCCGTCTGGGCTTACTGGATGCAACCTGGGTCAGGGAAACAACAGCCCAAACAACAGCCAGCCAAAGAAGCTACGGCCGCCCCAGCACCGCCAGCGGCTATAACGGCGGCGCCGCCCCCGGCGGTAACAGCGACGGAGCCGGTTCAAGCCGCTTCCCGCCAAACGGTCACTCTTGAAAACGATGACCTGAGGCTGGTTTTCGACAACAAGGGGGCGGTCCTGCTCCACGCAATTCTCAAGCACTATAAGGAGCGGGACGCGAAGGAGAACGACGATCTTGTTTCGCCGCTTTCCGAAGCCATGGGCCGTTACCCGCTTCGGCTTTTGACTGGCGACGAAACCTTCGACGCTGCCGCCAACGGGGCGCTGTTCCACGTGGAACAGTCCACAAGAGAAAAAGGCGCCAGCGCGGTAACCTTCACTTGGGCCGATGACAAGGGGAATCGCGTCAAAAAATCCTTCAGCCTGCCGCCCAGCGGCTACGAAACCGGCTTCGACGCGGAGCTTATGAGGAATGGGAAGGTTCAGCCCGAGACGCCCGTTGAATGGGGCCCGGACCTGGGCCGCCTCAGCGCGGAGCAGGCGAAGGACCACTATTTTCAGCAGGCCTGCGCGGTGATGGACAAGGAGGGGCAGTACGAAAGAGTATTGAGAAAAAAGGTTGATGGCGCGGAGGAGGCCTCACAACAGGCAAAAGGCCCGCTAGTCTGGGCCGGGGTAAGCACCAACTACTTCGCCGCTCTCTTCATCCCGGACAAGAGCATCGCGAAGGCCCAGGTCCTTACCGGCGCCGTGGCCGCGGATATGAAAAAGGTCCATCCAGCCGACTCCTACCTCTCCCTTGCGGTTGACTACCCCGGCTCGGGGAAGCTCTACCTCGGCCCAAAGGAATACAGCAGGTTCAAGGCCATGGGCGGGGTGTATTTCAGGCTTCTGAATTGGGGAACGTCAAACTTTGGAAACGCGATACTCAACCCAGTCTGTGCTGCGCTTCTCTTTGTCTTGAAATGGCTCTACGGAATCTGCAAGAACTACGGCCTTGCCATACTTCTTCTTACGGCCTTGATAAAACTGGCTTTCTACCCGCTCACCCAGCGCTCCATGGTCAAGATGAAAGAGATGGGCGAGGCGATGAGAAAGCTCAAGCCGCAAGTTGACCGCATTAAGGCCAAGTATAAGAAAATGCCGAAGGACATGGCTACCCGGACAAAAATGAACGAGGAGATGATGGCCCTTTATCAGCGTGAGGGCATCAATCCCATGGCCCAGATGACCGGCTGCCTGCCTATGCTCCTGCAAATGCCTGTTTTCCTTGCGCTTTTCACGCTTCTTCCCACGGCGATAGAGCTAAGGGGGGCGCCCTTCTTCTTCTGGATCAAAGACCTCTCCGTTGCCGATCCGTACTACGTGACGCCCATTTTGATGGGCGCGACCATGATCCTCTCGACGAAGATGACGATGACCACCGAGATGGAAGGGATGCAAAAGGCTTTAATTTGGGTCATGCCCCTCGTGCTCGTTTACTGGTGCCTTTTTGCCCCAGCCGGCCTCGCCCTTTACTGGCTGGCCAACAGCGTTCTGACGATAGGCCAGCAGTATCTTATAAATAGGCAGGTTGCGGCAAGGCAGGATGCCGCCCAGCGGGAGCGCAAATCAACTCCGAAGGGGCCATCCAAACCCTCGCGCTGATTTTTTTGCTTTCGGCCCGGAGTGCCCAAGATGCCGGATATCACGGCAACCATCGTCGCCGAAGCGACCCCTCCGGGCCGGGGCGGCCTGTCGGTGGTCAGGCTGTCCGGCGCGAAGAGCCTTGAAATTCTTCATCAAATATTTTCGCCGCGGACGACTGCGGGCCCATGGAACTCGCCTCGCCAGCTCGTTCTCGGCCAGTTCCTTGACGCGAAGGGCTTGCCTCTGGACGTAGGGTTGGCGGTCTTCTTCGCCTCCCCCGCCTCCTTCACGGGGGAAGACGTCGTGGAATGCAATCTCCACGGCTCTCCGGCAGTGGTCGAAGCCGTAAAGCGGGCCTGCGTCTCGCTGGGGGCCAGGCCCGCCTTGCCGGGCGAGTTCTCCTTCCGCGCTCTCTTGAATGGGCGAGCCGGGCTTCTGGAGTTCGAAGCCGCTAACGAAATGGCCTCGTTTGAAACGGCCCTTCAGGCTAGAAGCGGTGGCATAGCCGCCGCTGGGGGGCTTCGTTCCAGAATCGAAGCAGTTAGGAGCAAGGTCTTGGAATTGGCCGCCGCCTGGGAGGCGCGGATCGAATTTCCAGAGGATATCGCCACGGAAAAGGGCACCACCGCCCAAAATGAGCTTGCGGCCGCTAAGGAAGACGTCTCAAATCTGCTGGCGGGTTCCCGCGCTTCGCGCCCTCTGCGGCGGGGGTGGCGGGTTGCCATATGCGGCGCGCCAAATGTCGGCAAGTCTTCGCTCTTTAACGCGATTCTTCAACGCGAAAGGGCGCTGGTGACTCCGCACCCCGGCACGACCAGGGACATTCTCGAAGAGACGATAGACCTCCAAGGCCTGCCGGTGATCCTCTTGGATACTGCCGGGGTGCGAGACAGCGATGATCCTGTTGAAAAGCTCGGCGTAGAGAGGGGACTAGAAGCGGCACGAGGGGCCGATGGAGTGCTGCTGCTGTACTCTAAAGAGAGTGGCTGGAGAAGGGAAGAGGAATCGCTCGCCGCATCCTTGGGCGACAAGGTCATCGCGCTTGTTGAGACAAAATGCGACCTTGATTCCGGCGCTGACAAAGCCCCCCCTCCTTCAGAAATGGCCAACTTCTCCATTTCAAACTTAACGGGGGATGGCCTTTCACGACTGATGGACCACGTGGCCGCTTGGGCGCTCGGAATGCTTCCCCAAGAGGCGCCACTTCTCCTGAATGAACGCCAAATCGCGGCCCTTAAAAGGGCCGAGGAGGGTTTCGCCGAAGCGGAATCATCCTTCTCCTCCGGGTACACCGAAGAAGTTGCCCTGGCCGCTATCGGTGACGCAATAAGAGCTATTGATGATCTTCTTGGCAAGAGACCGCCCGAAGAGCTTTATGACTTAATTTTCAGCAAGTTCTGCATAGGCAAGTAGAATGGATGGCAAGCCGCTCCGGAGCATGCCTTGAAATACGACGCAATCGTCGTTGGAGGAGGTCACGCCGGCGTAGAAGCCGCTCGCGTTCTGGCGCTGAGAGGGCTGGCAACGGCGCTGGTCACCGCCGACGCCGGAGCCATCGGAAGAATGTCCTGTAACCCCTCCATCGGAGGCGTAGCGAAGGGCCACCTCGTAAGGGAGATAGATGCCCTTGGCGGCTTGATGGCTAAAGCGGCCGATGCGACCGGGATTCAGTTCAGGCTGCTAAACAGCACTAAGGGCCCGGCTGTTCAAGGGTTACGTTGTCAAAGCGACCGGGAGCTTTATGAAGAGTGGGTCGGCAAGATTGTCAACGCCCTGCCTGGGCTCGAAGTGGTCGAAGACCGGGTCATGGGGCTGGAAATTGTCGCCGGCGCTTTGAAAGGGGTCAGGCTTAAGGGCGGCTCCATTCTTCAATCAGCCACGGTGGTATTGGCGGCCGGAACCTTTTTAGGCGGAGTCCTTTATGTCGGTGATGAACGCTTCCCAGGAGGAAGGACGGACGAGTTTTCCGCCTATGAGCTTTCGGAGTCGCTCAAAGCGGCGGGGCTCCCTCTAATAAGGCTCAAAACGGGAACCCCATGCCGGATAGAAAAATCCTCCGCTAAACTAGAGCTAATGCGAAATCAAACGGGGGACGCTGAACCAGAACCCTTTTCCCTGCAAAGCACGCCGTTTCCAGCTCTTCCACAGGTAGTATGTTATCTTACTCGCACTACTAGAAACACGGCGGAAATCATACGGGCCAACCTCCACAGGTCTCCCCTCTACGGCGGGACAATCACTGGAATTGGCCCGCGCTACTGCCCCTCCATAGAAGACAAGGTGGTAAAGTTCCCCCACAACGAGACGCACCAAATCTTTATCGAACCAGAGGGGCTTGCCAGCCCGTTGCTTTACCCCAACGGGATATCAACTTCCCTGCCCCGGGACATCCAGGAGCAGATTGTCCACACCATTCCGGGCCTTGAAGAGGCGCGCATAGCCAAATTCGGTTATGCGGTCGAGTACGACGCGGTGGACCCGAGGGCGGTAACCCATTCGCTCGAGTGCCGGGCAATACCGGGACTCTACCTGGCGGGCCAGGTGCTCGGAACGACCGGTTATGAAGAAGCGGCCGGCCTCGGCCTCTATGCCGGCTATAACGCCGCGCGCGCCGTACGCCGGGAGCCTCCCTTCAGAATCGCCAGGGAAGAGGCCTATCTGGGCGTGATGGTAGATGACCTGGTCACCAAGGGAGTGCTTGAACCATACCGCCTCTTCACGTCGAGGGCGGAGCAGCGCCTGCTCCTTGACCGCCACACCGCTTATAAGAGGCTTTCTCGATACGGCGAAGAAGCCGGCTTGTTTCCTACAGCCGAAGCGGAGGCCATCTCTTCCAGGGAAGCGGCCGTCAAGGCGATCATTGCCTTTATGGAGTCCGCCAAGATGAGATGTATGGAAGGGCAGCGAACCGTAGCCTCCTTCTTGGCAAGGCCGGAAACCTCCGCCGAAGAGGTCGCCTCTTTCATAGCCGATCCCTTCTTTGACAATAGATGGGTTCGTCGCTACATTGATTCGGAGATCAAAGGAGCGGGATACAAGGCGCGCCAGCGAGGCGAGGCAGCCAGGCTCGAAGCGGCCAGGAACGTCAAAGTCCCGGAAGGGCTAGACTTTCGGAGCCTGTCCGGCCTTTCGAGAGAAGTAATTGGGCGGCTGGAAGAGGTTCGGCCGGAGACGCTCGGTCAGGCCGAGCAGGTTCCCGGAGTTACGGCGGCGGCTCTCTCAATTCTACGGATAGCCATCTGCTCGCGGAGAAAAGGCAAGTGAGCGACGAGAAGCTTGGCCGGTACCTCGAAATGCTATTTGCCTGGAACAAGGGGGCTGGACTGACCGCTTTCAAGGACAGGCGAGAGGCGCTCCTCAGGGGCGTCGGAACGGCGGAGGCGGCTCTGCCTCTGCTGCCCAACCTCGGCACGGTAGTTGACGTCGGCAGCGGAGGAGGCTTTCCAGCGGTACCCTTAGCCATTCGCCGTCCTGCACTTGAATTCACCCTTTGCGAGCCAGCCCCATTGAAAGCGGCTTTCTTGCGAGCCGTCTCAAGAGAGCTGGATCTGCGCCTCGAAGTCGTGGAACTCCAGGCCTCCGAATTTCTGCGGGAACGCCCCGCTCGCTTTAATGCCGCCACGGTAAGAGGAGTGAAACTGCGGCGGCCTCTCCTCAAGAGCCTCAGGCGCTCCATCATGCCGGAAGGGACGCTCCTCGTCTGGACGGGTTCCAGTCAAGCGCCGGAGTATGAAACGGCGCTGAAAGAGTTGGGATTTCTGCCAAGCCCGCCACTGCAATTGAAGGAGGGCAGCCTGCTTCTGGCCGCCAGTGTTCCACGTGGAACAATCGGGCGCTGACCGCGGAATCTTTCGGAGATCAAAACGCCCCTTCACTAGAGAGAGATCTTGTGGCAAAATAGCGGCTTGCGAGGGAGGTAGCGTTTGGGAAGGATCATAGCCATAGCCAACCAGAAGGGCGGCGTTGGAAAGACGACGACCGTCATTAACTTGGGCGCCTCGCTTGCCGCGGCGGAAAAGAAGGTTCTTCTGGTTGACTTTGACCCCCAGACGAACTGCACCTCGGGACTGGGGCAGCGAGGCCCGCAGGAGCGGCCGTCCGTCTATGACGTAATCACCGGCCATGTTTCAGCCGCGGAGGCGATAATCGGCACCGCCTTTCCGCACCTTTCGCTGTTGCCTGGCGCCGTAGCTCTCGCCGGCGCCGAGGTCGAGCTCGCGGCCGCCGAGGGCCGGGAGTTCGTTCTGCGGCGGGCGCTAGAACCGCTCAAGGGTGACTACGACTACATTCTTCTCGACTGCCCGCCTTCTCTTGGACTCTTGACTCTCAACGCGCTCGTTGCGGCGGATGAAGTGCTCATACCAATCCAGGGTGAGTATTTCGCCATGGAAGGGGTCTCCGAGCTTCTGCGTACGCTCGAGCGGATCAGAGAGGCTCTCAACCCCGACCTTGCGATACGAGGCGTCCTTCTAACGATGGTGGATGAAAGAACCAATCTTGGACGACAGGTCACCGAAGAGGTCCAGCGCTTCTTCGGAAAGAAGGTTTATGAAAGCTCAATCCCGCGCAACGTTAGGCTCGCCGAAGCCCCTTCCTTCGGAAAGCCCATCCTCCTATACGACATATCTTCGCGCGGCGCCCAATCTTATCTTCAGGTGGCAAAGGAGTTTTTGGCTCATGAGCAGCAGCAGTAAGAACGTCCTCGGACGAGGGCTCGACGCCTTGATTTCGACCCCCGGCCCAGAAGGCCGGCGGGTTGTCGAGACTGACATTCACCGCCTGAGGCCCAACCCGCGGCAGCCTAGGGAGCGGTTCGCGGAAGCCGCGCTTGCCGACCTGGCCGACTCCATTAAGGCGAACGGGGTCCTGCAGCCCATTTTGGTCCGCCCATCGAACGGCCACTACGAAATAATTGCCGGCGAAAGGCGGTGGCGGGCGGCACAGAAGGCGGGATTGCACAGCGTCCCCGTGATAGTCCGCGAAGTGCCGGACTCCCAGCTTCTCGAACTCGCTCTAGTTGAAAATCTCCAGCGCGAGAACCTGAACCCCGTCGAGGAGGCAAAGGCCTACAAGGCGCTGATTGACGACGTTGGGCTTACGCAGGAAGAGGTTTCAAAAAGGGTTGGGAAAGAGCGGGCGACGGTCGCTAACTCATTGCGATTGCTACATTTGCCGTCCGTAGCCCTTAAGGCGCTGGAGTCGGGCCAGATCACGCCCGGCCATGCCAAGGCCATCTTGGCCCTTCGTAAGCGCGAGGAACAGGACGATCTACTGAAGGCGGTTCTTTCCAAGGGCCTTTCGGTCAGAGAAGCGGAGCACTATAAGCCTTCGAAACCACGCCGCGCGCCGCGCGATGCCGACGCCGACACGGAAGCGGCCGCCAGAACCATGGCATCCAAGGTCGGCCTGCCGGTCTCAATCACGAGGCGGGGCCGTGGCGGCTCGGTCACCATCAGATTCAAGAGCGAAGATCAGCTCAACCACCTTTTCGAGCTGGTGGAATCCATCGGCGGGAGGTCCAGATGATGCAGAAGAAGCCCGACGGTTCAATCCAAGTCGGAGGAATGCTAGGCGAAGGGGTCCGCGTTGAGGGGACCATGGAGTTCAACCAGACGTTCCGCGTGGATGGCGAGTTCAAGGGAAAAATCCTCCGTTCCGACCGCCTCGTGGTAGGCGAAAAAGGGAAGGTCTCAGGCGAGGTCGAGGTCAACTCCCTGGTCGTTTACGGCACCGTCGAGGGCAAAGTCAAAGTAAAGGGCGCCTTGGAAATCCAGCCGAAGGGCAAGATCAAAGGCGACGTTTCGCTCACCACCGCCGCGCTCGCGGTAATGGAGGGCGGAGTCATCGAGGGAACCATCGCCATGTCGAAGGGCGGCGCCGCCGAACCCCAAGTGCAAGAGAAGCAGGCACCCAAATGAGTGCCGCCAAGAAGGGCGCGGCGCCGAACGTCTACGCCCAAAGGCGCCAGGCGCTGGTTGACCTTCTCAAGAAACAGCCCGGCGACGGAAACAGCGTGGCGATCTTCTTTTCCGGTGATGAGGAGAGCCTCGTGCCCTTCGTGCCCGACCCGAACTTTTTCTATTTCACGGGCGTCGCCTCCTCCAACGCCGCTCTTCTGATTCAGGTGACTCCGCAGAAGAGCGATGAGATGCTCTTCCTGCCGGCGCCCGACCCGGCGGCGGAGCGCTGGACCGGCAAGGTGCTCACCTCCGGGAGCCTCACGCGCCCCAACGCCGAGCCCGACGCCGAGAGGCTGGAGGCGATGAAATCGGCGGGCTTTGCCAGCGTCAACTCCTACCATCAGTTGGAAGACTCGCTCATCAGGCCTTTGAGGGCCGCGAACACGATCTACCTGGACTTTTCGGAAGATGCTTTCCAGGGGCCGGTTGGCCTCACCCAGCTTTTTTGGGAGAAGGTCAGGGCCAGGTATCCGTTTCTCCAGCTTCGCCACCTCGGCCGCCTTGCATCGGGCCTCAGGCGGGTCAAAGGTCCTGAAGAGATTGCCTCCATGCGCGAGGCGATCGCGATAACCGCCAAGGCCAACGAAGCGATCACGCGCCAGCTGCGCCCGGGCCTTCATGAATTCGAGCTGCAGGCCCTGATAGAGTACGTTTTCAAAGCCAGCGGCGCCCAGGGGCTCGCTTTTCCCAGCATCGTCGGCTCCGGCCCCTACTCTTGCATTCTTCACTATGACAAGAACAGGCGGCTGATGAAGGCGGGCGAAGTGGTGGTTTGCGACATCGGCGCCCGCAAGGAGCTGTACTGCGCCGACGTGACAAGGACATATCCCGTTTCCGGTCGCTTCTCCAAAAGGCAGCGCCAAGTTTACGAGGCGGTGCTTGGAGCGCGCCAAGCCGCGCTCGAGGCCTGCCGCAAAGGCGCCTTCGTCCACCAAGTCCATAAGGCGGCCTCGGAGGCGATCGCAAAAGCGGGCTTCGCCAAGTACTTCTTCCACGGCACTTCCCACTACCTCGGGATCGAGGCGCACGATAAGGGTTCGTACGATGAGCCTTTGCTTCCCGGCGTAGTGATCACGGTCGAGCCCGGCATCTACATCGCCGATGAAAACATCGGCGTGCGCATCGAGGACGACGTCTTGATCACCGAAAAGGGCTATGAGGTCTTGACGGAAGATATTCCACGCGAAGCGCGGGACATCGAAAGGCTGATGGCGGCTCCCAGAAAGAAGGTCTCTTACTGACGCGAGCCTGACCCGGCCCCGCCCGAGATTCACCCTTCCATCATTATCGCCCGCTCAAGGTCGGAGGGGTTGCTGGCCGCCGTCTTGGCTACCTCCAGGTCAACCGCTCCCTCCTTGACCAGCTTCACCAGGTGCTGGTCGAAAGTCTGCATTCCGTACATCTCCTGCCCCTTCTGAAGGTGCGAAGGGATGTCGGAGGTCTTTGACGCATCCTTGATGCACTCCTGTATCGTCCTGGTGGCGCGAAGTATCTCAACGGCGGGCACGCGCCCCAAGATGTTTTTCGTCGGCAGCAGCCTCAAGCTGATGACGGCCATGAGGCATTCCGCGAGGCGCTTTCGCGCGATGGGCTCCTCGTCGCCGGGGTAGTATCCCAAAAGCCTCGCGATTGTCGAAACCGAGTCGAGCGTGTGAACCGACGAGAGGACCAGGTGTCCCGTTTCGGCGGCCTTCATGGCGATCTCGATTGTCTCCGCGTCTCGCATCTCGCCGATCATTATCACGTCAGGGTCCTGCCTGAGGGCGGCCTTGAGCGCCTGGCCGAAGCCGGGCGTGTCGCACCCGACCTCCCGCTGGCTCACCGCCGACATCTTGTTCTTGAAAAGAAATTCGATGGGGTCCTCGATCGTCAATATGTGGGCGCGCCTTGTCTGGTTGATCAGCTCCACCATCGCGGCGAGCGTCGTGGACTTGCCGTTGCCCGTCGCCCCGGCCACGAGAACGAGGCCGCGGCGCAGGTTCGATATCTGCTCGATTACCGGAGGAAGGTTCAGTTCGGCAAGGCTCTTGACCACGACGGGAATGACCCTCAAGATGATAGCGAACGTGCCCCGCTGGCGGTAAATGTTGACTCTGAACCGAGCCTGTCCTTCGATGCCGTAAGAGACGTCAAGTTCCGTCAACGTTGCGGCCTGGTCGCGCCTGTAGGTGTGCGAGAGCACCTCCTCGGCTATTGAAGCAGTCTCCTCGGGAGAAAGAGGGTGGTATTTGACCTCCATAAGCTCGCCGTTGATGCGCAACAGCGGCGCGTGGCCGGCCTGAAGGTGAACGTCCGACGCTCCCTTCTGAACCGCGCTTACCAGGAGTTTGTGAAAGATGGAGACGTCCATGCGGCCTCCGTAACCATATCTTATAGGCTAAAGGCTATTCGATGTCAATCCCCAATCCCGCGATGGATATGTGACGGTGCGCTCAAGTCATCACGAATACGCCATTTTGAAAAATGGCCGTTCATCCAAAAAAGGGATTGGGGGCCCTCGACCCCAGACTTGATCCGGGGGAAGAGGGCATCCAAAGGTGGGGTCCCTCTGGCTGGCTTTGCCAGCGGAGGGGGAGGAAACGGCCCTCCCAGTTAGGAAACTAAAGTCTCTTCTTTCGGCATGGCACAATCGTCCGCCGAAGGCACAAATCTCTATCGCAGAATCCGGGGCAATGGTGGCGGTTCGCGCCCCGGCGTGGCATAATCTACAACTCGCGCGATAGCGCGGCTGGAAAGGAAATCCGTGGACATGCTCCTTAGAGACCTCAACCCGGAACAGCAGCGCGCGGTCGCGGCCGAAGGCGGCCCGGTGCTCGTGCTCGCGGGCGCCGGCTCCGGCAAAACCCGCGTCATAGCCCATCGGATAGCGTGGCTGCTGACTGAACGCCACGCTTCGCCGCACGGCCTTCTCGCCGTCACCTTCACTAACAAAGCCGCCTCGGAGATGCGCCAGCGGGTTCTCAAGCTTTTGAACAGGGAGAGCCTGCCCTTTCTCTGGATGGGCACCTTTCACGG
>DAHXMK010000329.1 GCA_027365515.1 Candidatus Aminicenantota bacterium | reverse complement strand
TGCTCAGGGGCGGGACGCTTACGGCCCTGACATCCGACCACTCCTGGGTCAACGAGCAGGTCAAGATGGGATTCCTCTCCCAGAACGAGGCGCAGCACCATCCCTTCAGAAACGTGATCACCAAAGCCTTGGGAACGAAAGGCGAGGCAACGGCCGACGTGAGCGAAACGCCGATGATGGCCGGGGACCTGGTGCTAATGTGCACCGATGGGCTCAACACGATGGTCCCGGACGAGAAGATAGCCATGATACTCGCCGGCGCCCGCGGCCTGGACGAAGCCTGCAAGGCACTGATTAGCGCGGCTAACGAGGGGGGCGGCGAAGACAACGTCACCGTGCTCCTCTTGAGGCGGGAAGAATAGGCCCCTTGTCCCCTGAAGCCCTTCTCGTGTAAACTTCTCCCTCGCCGAAGTGGCGGAATTGGCAGACGCAGGGGACTCAAAATCCCCCGGTCGCAAGGCCTTGCGGGTTCGAGTCCCGCCTTCGGCACCAATCATTACCCAAGCAAGAAGTTCCTCTCCCCTCTCCACGCTTCGCTCCTTTAGGTCGCTCGCTGAGTTCCTCTTCAATAGGGCCGCGCTCCAGTGACTACTCCGGCAGTCTAAGCTATTTTCCTGCAATGTTGTTGGCGCCTTCTCAATAGACTCAAGGCGTGCGCCGTTTTTTGCATATTCCGAAAAAATGCGTTACCCTTTACAACTCAGGGGGGCCTTTTTTGGAGGCCGCAGGTTGAAAAGCGACGCCGCTCCACGCTCCCGTAGAAGCTCTATTTCAATCTCACTGGACAAGGAAGAAGCAAGATGCTGCCGGTAGGATGGCTGCTTTTGATTTCCGTGGCCGCCGGCTTCGTCGGCGCGATGTCGGGCATGGGCGGCGGTATTATTCTGATTCCCGCCCTTACCCTCGCCGGCATGGACATCAAGCACGCGATCGCGGCGAGCATCGTCTCCGTCATCGCCACTTCGAGCGGCGCCGCGGCGGCCTACGTCCGCGACCGCATCACGAACCTCAAAGTGGGGATGTTCCTCGAAATGTTCACGATGCTCGGCGCCATCACCGGCGCATCCATCACGCTCGTGATGAGCCCGCGCCCTCTCTTCATCGCTTTCGGCGTGGTGCTGCTGCTCGTCTGGGGAGCGATGTTCATGCAGCGGCACGAGGTGTGGAAGCCCGCCGAGAAGGTTGACCGCTTCTCGTCGTGGCTCGAACTGAAAGGCTGCTATTTCGACCAGGCCGCCGGCCACGACATCCATTACCAGGGAACGAGGGCTTATCTCGGCGGGCCGATGATGTTCGGCGCCGGGCTGATAGCGGGACTGCTGGGAATAGGGGCCGGGGCGTTGAAAGTGCTTGTCCTCGACATGGGGATGCACCTTCCGCCGAAGGTCTCGACGACCACTAGCAACCTCATCATCGGCGTCACGGCCCTGGCCGGCACGAGCGTCTATCTCGCGGCCGGCCTCATCGAGCCCGGGCTCGCGGCGCCGATAATTCTGGGCGTCGGGTTGGGCGCGCTGTTGGGCACGTTCGTTCTGGTGCGGCTCAGCAACATGGCCGTTAGACATTTCTTCCTCGTGGTCCTTCTCATCCTGGGCGCCGAGATGGTGATCAGGGGAATCTGGGGCAGCCTATGAAAAAGGAATCGAAGGGACTCTCGAGCCTCTGCGGAGCCGACGAGCCCGCGATCCAGCACGCGATGGAGACGATGGTGGGCTACATCCTGCAAACGGGCGTCGTGATAAGCGCGGCGCTTCTGCTTGCCGGTTACGTCTGGCGCTTCGCCTCCACCGGACAGCTCGGGTTTGATTACGCCATCTCGGGAATGAACCTTTACGAATTCGTGAAAGCGGAAGTGATGCAAGTCGTCGCCGGCGCCATCCGGCCAAGGCTTCTGGTCAGCCTTGGAATCGCCGTCCTCCTGCTGACGCCGCTCATCAGGGTCATGGCCTCGATGCTCTTCTTCGCCGTTGTCGCCAGGAACCTCAAGTACGCCCTGTTCACCCTGTTTGTCCTCGCCGTCCTGGCCCACAGCCTCTTCGTTCGGTAGCGGCGCAAGAAGCCAACGCTTACTACCCCGGAATGAATGAAGTTGACATTCTTGCATAGGACTTCTTCGAAGTAGGGATGGGTGAGCAGCGAGGCCAAAGCCGCAATGACAAGGTTGAAGTATGAGTGGCTC
The DNA here is from genome assembly GCA_027365515.1 of Candidatus Aminicenantota bacterium. Classification (GTDB taxonomy): domain Bacteria; phylum Acidobacteriota; class UBA4820; order UBA4820; family DSQY01; genus JAEMPZ01. The sequence goes on along the minus strand of DAHXMK010000329.1, from coordinate 2,067 downwards.
CTCCACGCGCCGATGCGCCTTGGCGCTTCATGCTTCATCCCTCATCCTTCATCATTCATGCTTCATACTTATCTCGAGGCTTTGCCCCGCCCTCCACTCTCGGCCTTTCTTTAAGGTACAATGGCCGCGGAGGGTTGATGTGCGGGATTTGCGGTGAGGTCACGTTTGGGGAGCCCGGCCGCCTGGAACTGAAGCGCACCGAGGCGATGACGAAAATGCTGGCCCACAGGGGGCCGGACGGCGAAGGGCTCTGGAACGAGCCGGGAATCGCGCTCGGCCACAGGCGCCTCTCGATCATAGACTTGAGCGAGGCGGCTTCCCAGCCGATGGCGAGCCCCGACGGGCGCTTCCAGATCGTCTTCAACGGCGAGATATACAACCACCGCGAGCTTCGCAAGGAGCTCGAATCAATAGGCGAAAAGTTCTCCACGCGGTCCGACACCGAGGTTCTTCTTCGGGCGATGATGGTCTGGGGGCCGCTGGCATTGAGAAAGTTTTCCGGCATGTGGGCCTTCGCCCTCTGGGACAGGCGCGAGCGCTCGCTCCTTCTCGCCCGCGACAGGCTGGGCGTCAAGCCGCTCTATTTCGCCCACGTGCCTCAAGGGCTCGTCTTCGCATCGCAGATCGAGCCGCTTCTTCTCCATCCAAGCGTCAGCCGCGAGATTAGCCAGAAGGCGTTGAGCGAGCAGGTGGCGTGCCGGTACGTGCTGGCGCCGAGGACGCTCTTCGCCGACGTGCGTAAGCTCCCTCCGGGACACACGCTCAAGTTCGAGGAGGGCAGGGCCGTCGTCTCGCCCTACTGGCACGTCCCCCTGGGCGAGCACGTCCGCGAGATGCCGTTCGAAGTCGCGCTTGAAGGGTTCGGCAGGTACTTCGAGGCGGCGGTCGAACAGCGCCTCGTCTCGGACGTTCCCCTTGGAGTGCTTCTTTCGGGAGGCGTTGACTCATCGGCCATAGCCGGCGCCATGCGGCGCGCCGGCCACGAGCGCGTCGCCACCTTCACCGTGGCCTTCGAGCACAAGGACCCGAAGTACGACGAGAGGGTCTGGGCGAGGCTCGCCGCCCGAAAGTTCGAGTGCGACCACCACGAGATAATGATCACCCCGGCCATGTTCGCCGCGAGCCTTCCCGAAGTGCTTTCCCGCCTCGACGACCCGGTGGCCGACCTGGCCGCGCTTCCCACGTATCACGTCTGCGGCCTCGCCAAGGGTAGCGTCAAGGTGCTTCTGTCGGGACAGGGGGCCGACGAGCTTCTCGGCGGCTATCACCTCGACAGGGTCTTGAGGCAGATTCGCGCCGTCATCGCCCTGCGCGGCGTGCCCGGAGCGAGAAGCCTGGGGCGGTTCTTCGCGAGGAAGAACCGCAAGCGCGAGTTCCTCCTGGGCTGGGAAAACATCCGCGACGTGGTGCCCGGCCAGTTGCCCGCCAAGATGCGCTACGACCTGACCGCCCCGCTTTCAAAAGAGGCGATGGCGCGTCTTCTCGCCGAGCCAGGCGAACCGCCGTACGACAGGACGCTGGACGCGTTCTACACCGAGGTCCCGAGCCACAGGGGGCCTTTGGACGCGATGCTCGGCACGCTGATGAAGGGGTGGCTTCCCGACAACCTGCTCAACTACGCCGACCGGATGTCCATGGCCCACGGCCTGGAGATCCGCGTGCCGTTCCTGGACGCGAACCTGATCCGCTTCTGCTTCCGAATGCCGGAGCGCCACAAGGTCAAGGGCGGAGAGACCAAGCGCCTGTTGAAAGCCTACTCCCAGAGGCTCGGCGTGCCCAGGGCCATCGTGGCGCGCCGCAAGCGCGGCTTCCCCGTCCCCTGGAACGACTGGGTGCGCGGCCCCCTGAACTCGCAAGTCCGCCAGGCGCTTGAGGGACGGTCTTGGATGGACCGCTACTTCAAGAAGGAGGGCCTCGGCGAAATCCTCTCGTCCCACATGCGCGGAGAGGACAGGGGCCTTCTCCTCTGGAACCTCGTCGTCCTCGCCCACTGGGGAGAATCGCTCGGCCTGCGCTAGCGGGCCGCGAAAGAAAAACCATTCACCACAGAGGCACGAAGGACACGAA
>DAHXMK010000308.1 GCA_027365515.1 Candidatus Aminicenantota bacterium | reverse complement strand
TTATAGTCTTCCTGAAAGAGGAGGATGGACCCATGAAAAAAGTAGCGGTTTTGGCGATCTCGGCGAGCATGGCCCTTTGCACCTGGGCAGGAACTGGAATCAAGTACAAGGGCGACGTTAAAACAGAGGGCGCCATTGTTGAGCAGCAGAAGATGAATGCCCAAAAAATGAGCCCGGAGGAAAAGGCGCAAATGCGCCAGATGGGGATGGACCCTGAAAGCGGCATGAACTTCTCCTTCGAAGCAATGGCCACCGACGGCAAGTACAAGATGGTTTACCTGACCAACTACATGATGTTTCCGAAGGGTTCCTATATGATTGCCGACAGCAACACGAAGAAGGCCTATTTCGTTTTTCCAGACAAGCGCCAATACATCGAGATGAGCGTGGACCAGATAAACGAGATGGCGAAGTCCATGAAGGTCAAGCAGTCCAACCAGAAAGTTGACGTCACCCCGCTTCCGCCGAAGGTCATCAACGGGACCCCGTGCACCGGCAAGAGGGTCCATATCTCGTACGATTCCGAAGCCACGATGATGGGCTTCCACAGCAAGAGCCACGAAGACTCGGTCACCGACTTCTACACCAACCCCGCCATGGACGTGGCCTCGCTCTTCGGCAGCCGCAACTGGCAGAGCCAGGGGCTGGTCACTGGAGACGCGGCCTTCGACAAAGAGGTTGCCGACAAGGTCGGTTTCCTCGGCTTCCCCGTGCAGGTCGTGGTCCACCACACGGCCAACGGCAAGGATCAGGGAACTACCACCATGACGACAAGAGACGTTCAGATGACGGTAGTTCCAGGCTCCGAATTCGTCCTGCCCTCGGGCTACACCAAGACGACCATGATGGGAATGATGATGCCCGGCATGGGCGGCGAGCAGCAGCAAGGCGGCGCCGACGAGAACCAGCCAAAGAAGCGCCCGTCGCTCAAGGATCTGCTAAAGGGCCTCGGCCACTAAGACGAGAGCCAATACGTTGTGACTCGTAAGCCCCGGGAAGGCTGAAAGCCCCCGGGGCTTGCAACTACAGGCAAAATAAGGTAAAATCTGATACTCGCATCCGGCGTCCATGGGCGGCGGAAATCGAAAAAGGGAGGAGGCGAAAGCGTGTGCCGCAAGTGACCGTTAAAGAAGGCGAAAGCATCGAGGGCGCCATCCGGCGTTTCAAGCGCAAGTGCGAAAAAGCCGGCGTGCTCTCCGAGCTGAAGAAGCGCCAGCACTATGAAAAGCCGAGCGTGAAGCGGAAGAAGAAGGCCATTGCCGCCCGCAAGAAGCTCCTCAAGCGTCTGGCCCAGGAACGCAAGTTCAACGCTTAAGATCAAACCAGGGAACTAAATGGACGTCAGGACGCTCGATGCCCTTGAATGGGAGCGCGTCCTGGCGCTTCTGTCTTTGTGCGCCTCGACGGACGAAGGCAGGCGCCGGGCCGCAAAGCTTCGTCCGGCATTGAAGCCGGATGAGGCGATGCTGCGCCAGCGCCGCGTCGGCGAATTTCTCGAAGGGGAAATCCTCTGCGGGCGCCTCTCCTTTGAAGGCTACCACCGCGCCCAGACGGGCGTTCCCGGGGGCGTTGCGCTGCCGACGGAAGCGCTCAGAAAGCTCAGGGCGAACCTCAGGACATACAGGATAGTCACCGCCTGGCTGGACGACCCGGCGTGCGAAAGGCCGTCCCTCAAGGAAATCGTCCCGCCTTCCAGCGAAGCGGCGGGCCTGGGTGCACTTCTGGAAAGGGTCTTCGACGACAAGGGCGAGATTCGCGACTCCGCGAGCCCAGCGCTTGCAAGGCTTCGCAACGAGCGGGAGCAGGCGAGGAACCGTGTCTTTTCCATGATGGAGGAAATGGCCGCCAGGCTCGGCAGTTCAGTCCTCAGGCAGGAGAGCTGCACGGTTCGCAACGGCAGGCTGGTCCTCTCGGTGCAGGTTTCCAGAAAGTCGGAGGTAAAGGGCATTCTCCACGACAGCTCTTCCACTGGCGCGACGGCGTTCACAGAGCCGTTCGAGGCGGTCGAGCTGAACAACCGCCTCTCGGACCTCGATTCGCTGGAGCGGGAAGAGATAGAGAGGATACTCCTGGAGCTTTCTTCCAAGGTGAGCGCCATGGCGCCGACCCTTGAGAAAATCCAGGATGCGATAGAGGAGATGGACATCATAGCCGCCTGCGCCAGGTTCGGCCGCGCCATGTCGGGGCGTTTTCCGGAACAGGACCTGGAAGGCGGCAGGTGGAAGATCGCCGACGGGCGCCATCCTCTTCTCGATCCATCGCTCAATGGCCTCAGAGCCAGTGCCTGGGGCGAAGCGGCCAGGCGCAGTGAGGTTCCGCTGAACCTCGAAATGAGCCTCGGCTCAACCAGGACCCTGGTTGTAAGCGGGCCAAACGCCGGAGGCAAGTCGGTCGCTCTGAAAACCGCCGGGCTGTTGTGCGTGATGAATCAGGCGGGAATCCCCGTTCCGGTCGCCGAAGGGAGCGTCTTCCCGTTGTTCGCCTTTTTCTACGCCTCGGTCGGCGATTCGCAATCAATCCTCGATTCACTGTCCACCTTCTCGGCGCGAATGGTTCACTTGAAGGAAGCGCTCGCGAACCTCAAGGAACCGTTCTTGGCCATCCTTGACGA
>DAHXMK010000257.1 GCA_027365515.1 Candidatus Aminicenantota bacterium | reverse complement strand
TTTCGTCTCGCTTCCGATGCTGACCGGCGTGGCAGGGTCGAGCATGAAGCTCAGCGAGTCGCGCTTGGCTACGCCGAGGCCGGCGAAGAAATAGAGGTCGTTGGACTCGTTTAGCTGGTAAGTGTACTGGGGAGCGACCATCAGCGTCCAGAGGTGGTCCTTGGCGCCCACGTCCTTGACCTTTCCTTCAAAGTAAGCCAGGTCCGTGCGCAGCGCCCACTGGTTCCCGAAGTCGTACGCGAGGCCCGCGCTCGTGAGCCACCCGCTGTCCATCCATTTGGAACTGGTGTTGTAGCCGGCCTGAAACTGGAAAGTCCACGGGGTGCTGTTGGACTGTGCCATCACCGCCGTGGCGGCGACCATCAGGACAAAAGCCGTTACTGCCATCTTCTTGATCATTACTTCCTCCTTTTGCATTCCCTTGGTTTTTAGCTCGCGGTCCCTCCGCGAGCCAGGGGCTTTCAAGCCTCCGGATTGTCCTAAGCGAAAAAAATGCCAGAATATTCCCAGGGGATAAGGCCTTTGATTGCTGGCTTTGGGTGCTAGCGTCGAGACTTGCCAAAATGGCGCGGCGGGCTGAGTCGCACAAAGTGGCGCGCCTATTTGGCGCAACCGGGAAGCCTTGGCCCGGCGCGCCAGCCATGCGCGGCGGGGGCCAAGGGCGGCTATCGCGTCATTAAGAGATGCTGACCATCCGTTCCAGCGGAAGCTTCGCTTTGATCGCGATTTCTTCGGGCACCTTAACCTCATAGACTTCGTCTTCCAGCGAGCGCAGCAGCTTCTCCGGAGTGATCCTCTTCATGTACTTGCACTCCAATTCGTCGCTGACCGGGATGAATCTCTTGCCTGGGGCGAACTTCTTCATTCGGTGGATGATTCCAGTTTCGGTAGCCACGACGAACTCCTTGCCGGGCGAAGCTTGGACGTGGCGGACCATCCCCTCCGTGGAGAGAATGTGCGCCTTTTCCCGACTGACATCATTATCCTGAGCATAGACCATGCACGAAGTGACGCAACCGCACTCCGGGTGGATCAGGAAATCGGCGTCCGGGTGGGCGGCCCTCGTCCTCTCGATGTCCTCCGGCCTGACTGCGGCGTGGACGTGGCACTCGCCCGCCCAGAGGCGGAGGTTTTTCCGCCCGGTCACCCGCGACACGTAAGCTCCGAGAAACATGTCGGGGCCGAAGAGTATCTCCCTTTCCTCTGGAATTGACCGAACCACTTTCACGGCGTTCGACGAAGTGCAGCAGTAGTCGGAAAGCGCCTTTACAGCCGCGCTGGTGTTCACGTAAGTCACAACGGCAGCTTCGGGGTACTTCGCCTTCCAGGAGCGAAGTTGCGCCTCGCTCAAGGTGTCGCTCAGAGAGCAGCCGGCCTCGAGGTCGGGAATGAGCACTTTCTTTTGGGGAGCCAAGATCGAGGCGGTCTCCGCCATGAAGTGGACGCCGCAGAAGACGATGATCTCCGCGTCCGATTTCGCCGCCTCCTGCGAGAGCCCAAGCGAATCACCTACGAAATCGGCCACGTCCTGGATATCGCCGATCTGATAGTTGTGGGCGAGGATCACCGCGTTCTTCTTCCTGGCTATTTCTCTTATGCGCCTGGCCAAAGCGCCGGCGCTTGAAGCCATTGCCATCGGGGGCCTCCTCCGGCCAAAAGCCGGCAAGATGACTATAACGCACCTTGGCCCCTTTTCAAAGGCGATTCCAGGTCCAAACGCGTGCGCCGGGCTTGACAGCACGGTGGTCGCGGCATAGATTAAGGCCAAGGGGTTTATTATCCGAACTGTCCGCCCAGAAACGGGAGTTCGGCTTGACCGGTTGCACGGGGCCTTCTCTCTGATTCGAGCTTCGTGGCAAGGCGGCAGCCAGCGGCGGAAGCGGCTGGCGGGCACCAGGTGTTAAGGTTTCTCCGGAAAGCGAGGGGACCAAGATGAAGAGAGCGCCTTGGTTTCGGGTTGCGCTGGCCCTTGGATCGCTGGCTCTCGCCGCTGCGCCGCTGCTTGCGCGCGCGCAGGAAAGCCAGGAGGTCAAGGTCCTCAAGCTCTTCTTCGCCCAGGACGACCTGGTGACCGCGCCCAGCAAGATCCCCGAAGAGGCGCGAACGGCGCCCGCCGTCGTCAGCGTCTTCACGGCCGAGGACATCAAGAACATGGGAGCGCGGACGCTCTCCGACCTCCTCAAGACGCTCTCCTCTGTTTACGTGACATTCCAGACGAGTTCCAGGGAGTCGGTCTGGTTCCGGGGGATAAGGAACCGTTACAACGACAAGGTTCTCCTTCTGGTTGACGGCGTGCCGTGGCGCGACGTCGTTTATGAGCACGCCTCGATTGACGAATACTTCCCCCTTACGAACGTCGAGCGCGTCGAGGTGATAAGGGGGCCGGGGTCCGCCCTTTACGGAACCAACGCCTACGCCGGCGTGATACAGGTCATCACCAAATCACCGCCGAAGAAGCCCAGCTTCAGCGCGTCGGCGCAGGCTGGAAACTGGGACACCAAGGAGGCTTGGGCGGAAGGCGGCGGCTCCTCCGGCAAATCGGGCGTATATGCCTGGATAAGGGCCTTCCAGACCGATGGCGACGGCGTCGGAATCAACGTAAGAAACCAGGTCCAAGTCCAGGACTGGAACCCCAAGCGGCAGACTTCCGGAGGGATCACCTTCACCCACGGCGATTTCACGCTCAGGGCGGAGATGGTCCACTACTTCCACACTTATTTCGCGGACACTGACACTCCCGTATGGCGCTGGCGCGACGAGGGCTACTGGTATGACGACACCTTCGTCAACGGCGAGTACGCCCACGCCTTTTCATCCAACGTCTCCATGAAAGCCAGGCTATACGGCCAGGATTACGACTGGAAGAATTTCTGGCGCCAGTTCGCCTACGGAAAGGACACGGCCGATGCCACTCCGGCGGACGTTGACGACCAGGTGGACGTCACCAAGCACACCAGGCGCGTTGGCGGGGAGTTCCAGCTCAACATCAAGACGGCCGGCCGCCAGGAGATCGTCGCCGGAGTAACCGGAGAGCGCGAGTCCATCTTGAGCGTCCAGGACCTCTGGACCGACATGCACACCGGCACCGTTTCGAGGCTTTTCTACATCAATCCCGTGTCGCTGGTGACGTGGGCCGCATACTTGCAGGATACCTGGAAGTCAACGGACTGGCTCACGCTGACGGGCGGCCTGAGGGCCGACCATCACAGCCTTTTCGGGTGGCACTTCAGCCCGCGCCTCGGGGCGGCCTTTCACCCAGGCGGCCGCTTCGTGGCCAAGATCCTTTACGGCGAGGCATTCAGGGCCCCAAGCTCTCGCGAGTTCTACACCGTTGACCTGACCGGAAGCTTTCCTCCGGGCAACCCCTCGCTCCAGCCCGAAGGCATACAGACGCTGGACGCCGCTTTCTCCTACACTTTCTCCTCCTACGCTGAGGGCGAGCTGGTGCTTTACCAGGAGAAGACCTGGGACGCGATCTACTCCGAAAACAACGCGCCCTACGCCAACTATCCCGGCACGAGGATCAGGGGCGTAGAAGCCGCCCTGCGCCTGGCGTTTCCAAACAGGGTGGCCGCGAAGTTCTCCGCTAGCACCACCTCTTCGGATCTTTACAACGTCCCCAAGACGCTCGCTTCGGCCATGCTGGACGTGCCGGTCGGAGACAAGGGCCACTGGAACCTGGCCGCCTCTTTCGTAGGCACGCGGCCTCGCGACCCTCAGGACCTTTACGCATACGACACGAGCAGGCCGCCCTACCACCGGCCGGACGTGCCGAGCTTCGTTATGGTGGACACCACGCTCCGAACCGGCGAAATCTGGCGAGGGTGCGAGTTCTCCTTCGAAGTTCACAATCTCCTGGACAAGGAGGCGTACATTCCGACATACGAGCCGACGAAATACAACGACCTGCTGCTTCCGGGCAGGAGCTTCCTATTCCGCGTGGGGGTGCGCTTTTGATTGAGCGCGCGCTGGCTCCCCGCCGGCTGGCCAAGCTTTTTGCGCTGGCGCTCGCCGTGGCGGCGCCGCTAAGCATCACCGGAGGGGATAACCCGACGGCTCTCATTCTGCTGAGCATGAGGATCCGCCCGTACGAAGCCCTCGCGGCAAAGCTCGCGAGCCTTCTTCCCGGCTACAAGACGAAGGTCGAATCGCTCGACGAGGACCCATCGGCCGCGCAGAACCTTTCCGCCCACTCGCCTTCGTGCATCTTCACGGTAGGCCAGGATGCATTGAACCGCGCGCTTCCTCATCGGGACGACATACCGCTTTATTTTACTATGGTGCTCTCGCCGCCGAGCGGGAGCGGGCAGCCGCCCGCGAAGCTCGAAGGCGTGGCGATGATCCCTTCACCCAAGCGCCAACTCTCGATTCTCCGCTCGGCGTTTAATATGAAGAAGACAATTCTTTTTTACAACCCGGAAGCCTCCGGCTTTCTGGCTTCCCTCTATGGCGCCAGTTGCCCTGGTGGGATGACGTGCGATGAAGTGGCGGTTGAAAACGAGAAGCAGCTCTTGGAGTGGCTGAAAAAGGGACTGGAGGGGTACGACGGCATAATCCTGATTCCGGACCAGGCCCTCCTGACCGAGGAGGGCATTAAAGCGCTCGTGGCCGCCTCATACGAGGAGCGGGTGCCTATGGTCGCTTTCTCCAGCCTCTATCTCAACATGGGGGCCGCCGTCTCCATCTCCCTCCCGGTGGATGAAATCGCCAGGCAGGCGGCGGCTCTGGCCGGCGGCCAGGACGCCGCTGGCCAATTGGCCGACGGCATCTTGTACCCAGAGACGTGCGAGGTGGTCGTCAACGCCAAAGCCGAGCGGCGCGTCAAGCTGAGCGTGAACGAGGAGAAGCTGAAGCAGTACGGCGGCGAGAGGGAGGGAACGCCGTGAGCACCGAACGGAGCTACTTCCGCCGAATCGCAGTCTGGTTTCTCCTCCTCGCCGGAGTCCCGTCGCTGCTTCTGCCCACGCTCCTCATTATCAACAAGTTCCAGAGCGGAGAGAGACACCTCAAGGAGCTTGCAAGGCAGATGCAGGCCAACCTGGCCCAGAACAGCAAGCAGGGCCTCCTGACGGGCGAAGTCGAACACGAGCTTGCCCCGATGGCCGAAGCGGTGTGCGCAAACCCGGACGTGGCGGCGGTCGTCTTCCGTGACCAGAACCAGCGGCTGCTCTACGCGGCGGTGGCCGGCGACAAGGCCATCCGGCCCGTGGTCGAGCAATTCGTCCCGCAAGGCCAGAAGCAGGAGGAGGGCCACCTCAGCGCGGACGGACAGAGGCTTCTTTACGTTTACGGCCCGGTCACCACCTGGCGGATGGCCGGCGCCGAGCAGCTCTTCGGCTTCGAGAAAGAGCGCAGCCAGCAGACCCTCGGCAGCGTCACCCTCTTCGTCACTACGCGCGAGTTAATCGGCTCGATACGGACGCGAACGCTTCAGAGCCTTTTCGTCGTCATCTTCACGCTGGCGCTGGCCGGCGTGGTGGCCTTCCGCCTAGCCAGAAGGGTCACCGGCCCCGTTTACGATTTGGTGACTGGCTTCCAGGAGGTCTCCAACGGCAACTTCGACCCTCGAATCCCCGAGCCAAAAGAGCCGATACTCAAAATCCTGGTCGGCCAGTTCCGGGAATCGGTTCACCACATCAAAGAGCTTATTAAGGAGAAGGACGTATACAGCCATCAGCTTCTCTCCACGGCCAAGGAATTGGAGGAATTGAACGAGACGCTCGAGGAGAAGATCGCCAGCCGCACGCAGTCCTTGGAGAACGCGGTCCAGATGCTCGAATTGAGCAACCGGAAAATCCAGGAGGCGGACAAGCTCAAGTCGGAGTTCCTGGCCAACATGAGCCACGAGCTTCGCACTCCGCTTAACGCCGTCATCGGCTTCTCCGAGCTTCTTCTCGAACGGATCCCCGGCCCCATCACGACACAGCAGGAGGAGTGCCTCGGGGACATTCTCAACAGCGGCCAGCACCTCTTGAAGCTGATCAACGAAATACTCGACCTCTCGAAGGTGGAGGCGGGCAAGATGCCCGTCATCTTCACAACTCTCTCTTTCGGCGCGATCCTCGCCGACGTCCAGGCGCTCTTCAAGCCCCTTTTCTCGAAGAAGAAGCAGTCGCTGGCGGTCGAGTGTTTAGAGCCGGACACCCTTATATACACCGATCAGAACAAGCTGAAGCAGATTCTCATCAACCTTCTGAGCAACGCCCACAAGTTTTCTCCGGAAGGCGCCGAGGTGAAGCTCTCGGTTCGCAAAGAGGGGGATTGCCACGTTATGGTCGTCAAGGACATGGGAATCGGCATTCCGCGGGAACACCTCGGCGACATCTTCGAGGCGTTCCGCCAGCTCGACGGCTCTCCCAGCCGCAACCAGGAAGGAACCGGGCTCGGCCTGACTCTCTGCAAGCGTTTCACCGAGCTTTTGGGAGGCGAGCTTACCGTAGAAAGCGCCGTCGGCAAGGGCTCCACATTCACTCTCGTCCTTCCCCTCGACCCATCCCGGAAGCGGGCAGCAAAGCAGCCCATGGAGCAGGCAGATGGCGACAGTGCTGCTGGTTGAAGACAACCAGGCCAACCAGAGACTCATCCGCATGCTGCTCGAATCCATGGGGCACGGCGTCACTTGCGCCTTCACAGGCGAGGAAGGGTGGGCGCTTCTGGCGGGCCGCCGCTTCGACGCCATCCTTTTGGATATGCATCTTCCCGGGCTGGACGGATTCACCTTGGCGCGAAAGGTCAAGGCGCTTTACGGCCAGGAGGTGAAGGTCATAGCCGTCACGGCGCTGGCGATGGAAAGCGACAGGGAGAAGGCGCTTTCCAGCGGCTGCGACGACTACATAACCAAGCCTATTTCTGTGCCCGAGTTCCGCGCCAAGATGGAGTCGCTCCTGGAGGGAAAGCAATGACGACCGCCACCTGCATCCTTGTCATAGACGACGACCAGGGCATGCTCCGCCTCATCCGCTCCCATCTCGGGGCGGCGGGTTACCAGGTGGAGACGGCCGCCAACGGCGAGGAGGGGCTGCGCCTCGCCGAGTCGCTTCGGCCGAAAATCATAATCCTTGATCTGCTCCTGCCTGGGATGGACGGCTTCGTCGTCTGCCGCCGCGTCAGGGAGAACCCGAACTTGAAGGAGACCTCCATATTGATGGTGACCGCCGTTTACCTTAGCGAGGAGGACCAGCGCCACGGATTCAAAATGGGGGCCGACGACTATCTGGTGAAACCGGACATGATCCTTTCAAAGCCGGTCCACCTCAAGGAGCTGAAAAACGCCGTGGAGAACCTCCTCAGCGCCGAGCGCCGCGGGGAGGTCCCCGCTCCTATTGAAGCTCAAAAAGACAAGGTGCTCATCGTTGACGACGATGAGAAGAACATACGCCTGCTGACGATGCGCTTCGCGAGCGAGGGGTTCGACGTGAGGTCCGCCAGTTCAGGCCAGGAGGGGCTCAACGAGCTTGACTCCTTTTCGCCCAACGTAATGCTGATGGACCTGAAAATGCCAGTCATGGGAGGGCTCGACGTCCTGAGAATCATGCGTGAGAAAGGCTACGACATCCCGGTCGTAATCATGACGGCCCATGGAAGCGAGTCCGTCGCGGTTGACTCCTTCAAGATGGGGGCCGACGATTATCTGGTTAAGCCATTCGATACCGCGAGCGCGGTTCAGCAAGTGGCGCGGCTGATCGAGCGGCATCGCCTTCAGAAAAGGCAGGAGCAGCTCACCGAAAGGCTCAAGCGCATATCCTGCGATCTCGTCAACCGCGTCAACCACCTAGAAGTGCAAAACCAGAAGCTGGAGAAGGCTTACAACGAGGTTCGGGGGTTGTCGGAATTCAACAAGCGCTTCATCCGCTCCTTGAGCCAGGAGCTGAGGGCACAGAAATAGGCTTGGTTATGTAGTCGTCGCAGCCGCTGGAAAGCGCCTTCTCCCTGTCGCTTTCCATCGCCAGCGCCGTGACGG
>DAHXMK010000400.1 GCA_027365515.1 Candidatus Aminicenantota bacterium | reverse complement strand
GACTTCGGTCGCCGTCCTCTGTTTGGCCGCGGCCTTGGCCGTGACGAGGGCCGCGATAGGTTTCGCCGAGGCCGAGAAACTGGCCGGGGAGGCCCGATGAGCGCGCTGCTGTTCTCGCTCGCGCAACTGCCTTACGGCCCGCCCCAGACCGGCGGCTACATGAAGGCGGGCTACATCGCCATCGCCGCTATAGTAGCCGTTTACGGGCTCTATCTCTGGAGCCGTTACGTTTCTGCAAGGAGGAAAGACCGTGGCCGCTGATCCCGCTCCTTTCGTCGCCCTGTACACCGATTTCGGAAATGACGACCCGTGGGTTGGAGAGTTGAAGGCCTCCTTGTGGAGCGTCCAGCCCCAGTTCAAGATACTCGACATGACGCACGCCATACCGGCTCACGACGTCACGTCGGGCGCTTTCGAGTTGTTCCGGGGGTCGAGGCACCTGCCGCCCTGGACGATAAATATTGGCGTCGTTGATCCAGGGGTCGGCGGCCCGAGGCGGCCGATTATGGTGATCACCGAAAACGGCTACTTCATCGGCCCCGACAACGGCCTCTTTTCGTACATCTACCTGCATGACGAGGTCCACAAAGTGCTGCACCTCACTTCGAGCCACTACTTCAGACAGCCAGTCAGCGCTACGTTTCACGCGAGGGACGTCTTCGCCCCGATCGCCGGCTGGCTCAGCAAGGGAATTGATTCGGCCAAGCTCGGGGACGAGATCGAGGACTTCGTCCGCCTTCCGGTGCCAGTGGACAAGATGGTCGGCGAAAGCCTGGTGAAAGGCGAAGTCCGGGTGGTTGACCGTTTCGGCAACCTCGTCACGAACATACGCCAAGCCACGCTTGACGAGCTTTCCCAAAAGAGCGGCAAGACGAAGTTCAGGGCGCTGGTTGCGGGCCACGAGATGCCCTTCGTGCAAGAAGGCGGCTACTCGCAGGACCACCAGCTCTTCGCCCTGATCAACTCCTCGGGCCTGGTCGAGATCGCCTGCTTCTCGAAGCCCGCCTCTGAGGTACTGGGCGTCGGGAAGGGAAAAGACGTCGGCGTAATGGTCGAGTGACCGGGACGAAGGCGCCGAGCCATATTGGGCGCTTCGTCTCTACAACGCATTGATTTTTCTCGGGGGCAGAAATGGCAAGCAGAGGCGAGGCTGGACGCCGGGGCGAAAGCGTCAGGAGCGACTGTTTTGTAAGCGTCGAGCCCAAGAGCAGCGGCGGGCTCAAGGTCGAGGTCAGGACCAAAGTTGAAGCGCTCTACGGCGACGCCGTGAGGGCCACCATCAAGGAGGGGCTCAAGGCGCTGGGAGTGGCACACGCCCTCGTGACGGTGGAGGATTACGGCGCGCTGGACTTCGTGCTTGCCGCGAGGCTTGAAGCCGCCGTCAAGCGGGCCGGGCTGGGCGAGGGGCGCCAGTTTCTTCCGAAGCCCGGCCCCGGCTTCAAAGCGGCCACCGAGCGGGTCCGCTTCCGCCGCTCGCGCCTTTATCTTCCGGGCAACGAGCCGAAGTTCTTTATCAATGCCGCCCTTCACGAACCCGACGGCGTCATTCTCGACCTAGAGGACTCGGTCCCCCCGTCGGAAAAGGACGCGGCCGCCTTGAACGCCGCGGGGCTTTACATGGTCTTCTTTTTCGTCCCTGAAGAAGTGACGATGGGCGAGGTGCAAAAGATCTTCTACTACCACGTTCCTTCGGCCATCAGCGCCTACCTGCTTTTCGCTCTCGCCTTCGCCTTCAGCATAATTTTTTTGTGGAAGGACGAACCTCTTTGGGACACGCTCGCCAACGCCTGCGCGGAGACCGGCTGGCTTTTCATCACGATCGTCCTGGTAACCGGGCCGATCTGGGGAAGGGCGGCCTGGGGAAAGTGGTGGGTCTGGGAGCCGCGCCTCACGACGGCGCTCGTCCTATGGCTGATGTACACGGCCTACTTCCTCCTGCGGCTCTTTTCGGGGCACGACCCCAGGACGGCCCGCGTCGCAGCGGTCATGGCGGTCGTAGCTTTCTTCGACGTGCCGATAGTCCACTTCGCGATCAAGTGGTGGGGCTCGATCGTCCATCCCCCGAAGGTCAGCCTTGAACCGGAGATGCGGATCACTTTTCTGGTGACTTCGGTCGCCGTCCTCTGTTTGGCCGCGGCCTTGGCCGTGACGAGGGCCGCGATAGGTTTCGCCGAGGCCGAGAAACTGGCCGGGGAGGCCCGATGAGCGCGCTGCTGTTCTCGCTCGCGCAACTGCCTTACGGCCCG
>DAHXMK010000289.1 GCA_027365515.1 Candidatus Aminicenantota bacterium | reverse complement strand
GTTCCCCCGATGCTCAGCCCTCCGCCGAAGGCGTTATTCTGAAGCAAGTAGGACGCGTCGGGATTGCCCCCTCGCGCGATGCCTTTGATCGCCCAGGGCTGGCCTTCTATGTGCCCAGTCGGGTCATTGGAGTTGACCGGGTTGCCTTTGACGTAGGTGTAGAGGTTCCAGCCCTGGGGGTTGGCGATTGGGGAATCGAAGTTGCTGTCGGGTTTCTGGAAACGCCCGATGCTTGCACCGTAGAAGCGGAAGTGCATGTAGTCGTTGCCGGTTTCGGCGTCGCGTTCGTGGCCGGTGAAGCGATGAGTATTATCACAAGCATCGGTTGGGGTGATCTCGACGCCGAATGGTTCGTAATCGTGCGTGCTCGTAGCTACTTCCGTTCCCGTCTCGTCAATGGTTTTGACGAACCTCACCGTTCCAAGGTGATCGGTTGCGTAGTAGCTGTTGAGCGCGTGGTGGGTGCATTGAGGGACGATGATGCCGCCTCCAGGCCTCGTGAGGTTGGCGCCCAAGCTCGGCGCGGCGAGGCTGACACTCGTGCCAGCCGAGCCGTTCACGCTGACGCTGCTCGTCCCTTGGGGAACCTGTGCGTTATCGGCCTGCTGTCCTTGCGCCACTTCCTGCATCTGCGCCCCTTGCGCCGCGAGCGCAGTGTAATCCTCCGCGCCGTCCGGAGCAAGGCCAGAGAAGCCGGTGGTCGTCTCTTCTTCAACGTTTTGATTGTCCGCCTTCAGCCGCTTGATCGTTCACGCCGCCAGCTTGCCTTTAACTATGCCGAGCTTCATTCTTTCGACAAGGTACGCCTTCAGCGGCATGACCTTGGCGCGGCCTTCTCTAAAGAAGAGCGTGATGCCCGCCTGATAGTCGCTTCCTTCCGGCAGCCCCGCGAAGACCGCCTGCTCGTAGCCACACCACCGGCCGCCGTCCGGCCTGTCAATGCGCTGGCTCGCGATGAGGGGGTTTCCTCTCGCCAAGCGCACTTCAACCGCGTTCGCCTCCTGGGGCAGGCCCGGCTGGATGGCTGAAGCGACGCGCGAAGACGAGCCTATCTTTCGCCCTTTGTTCTGATTTACAATGGCTCGCGGGGAGGACAAGCCATGAGGGCCATCAATCCGGCGACCGGCGAGGTCATCCAGCAGTATCCGGAGCACTCTCCAGACGAGGCGGCGCGGCTGGTGGACAGGGCCGGAAAAGCGTTCCTCTCCTGGCGCGAGACGCCGATAGCCAAGAGATCCTTCCTGATGAAGGCGGCGGCCAGGGTTCTGCGCGAATCACGCGGGGCCTGGGCGCATCTCATGGCCATGGAGATGGGCAAGGCGCTGGCTTCCGCGGAAGCGGAGGCCGACAAGTGCGCCTGGGTCTGCGAGTACTACGCCGACAACGCTGAGCGGCTGCTCGCCCCGGAGCAGGTTCAGACCGACGCATCGGAGAGCTACGTCCGTTTTGATCCGCTTGGCCCCGTGCTCGCCGTCATGCCGTGGAACTTCCCCTTCTGGCAGGTCTTCCGCTTCGCCGCCCCTTCGCTCATGGCTGGAAACGTAGGCCTGTTGAAGCACGCCTCGAACGTTCCGGGCTGCGCGCTCGCCATCGAGAAGATTTTCTTGAGAGCGGGATTCCCCGAAGGCGTCTTCACCACGCTGATGATCCCTTCAAGCGGCGTCGAGGCCATGATACGCAACGACGCCGTGAAGGCAGTCACCTTGACTGGAAGCGAGCCCGCGGGGAAATCGGTGGCGGCCATCGCCGGATCGGCGCTCAAGAAGACCGTGCTCGAACTGGGAGGTTCCGATCCTTTCATCGTCCTCGGCGACGCCGCCATCGCGGAGGCGGCCGCGCAGGCGGCCATGGCGCGCTGCATCAACGCCGGCCAGTCCTGCATCGCCGCCAAGCGCTTCATCGTCGTCGAAAAAGCCGCCGAGGCTTTTGAAAAGGAGTTCATCTCCGCGATGGGCCGCCTCAAGGTCGGCGACCCTTTGGAGAGAACCAACGACTTGGGCCCGCTCGCCAGGATGGACTTGCTCGAAGAGGTGGACGGGCAGGTCAAGCGCTCCGTCGCCGCTGGAGCCAAGCTTGCGCTCGGCGGAAAGAGGCTCGGCGACAAAGGCTGCTTCTACGCACCGACCGTCCTTCTCGGAGTCGCGCCCGGAAACCCGGCTTTCGAGGAGGAGGTCTTCGGCCCCGTCGGCGCCGTCATCCGCGCGAAGGACGCGGCGCACGCGGCCGATCTCGCGAACCGCTCCCGCTACGGCCTCGGAGCGAGCATCTGGACAAAAAACGCCGAGGCTGGCAAGGCTCTGGCGGCGCGCATCGAATCGGGCGCGGTCTTCGTGAACGGAATCGTAAAGAGCGACCCGCGGCTACCGTTCGGCGGCGTCAAGGCCTCCGGCTACGGCCGCGAGCTTGGGCTCTACGGCATCAGGGAGTTCGTCAACATCAAATCGGTCTGGGTCAAATGATTTCACTCCTGGAGATTCGCGACCTCGCCGTAAGCCTGCCGGCGCCCGGCGGAGATATCCGTCCAGTTGACGGAATTTCACTTGACGTGAATTCGGGCGAGGCCGTCGCGCTGGTCGGCGAGTCCGGCTTCGGGAAGAGCCTCACCGCGCTGGCGGTGTTAGGGTTGCTCTCAGCGCCGATGAAAGTCAGCCGGGGCTCGGTCTGGTTTGAAGGCAGGGATTTGGGCGCGCTCGGCGAGAAAGAGCTTTGCGCGATAAGGGGCGGGCGGATTGCGATGGTCTTTCAAGAGCCGATGGCCGCGTTGAACCCAGTGCTAACGGTGGGTTTTCAAGTGGCCGAAGCGCTGCGCGCCCACGAAAAGGTCTCGTGGAAACAGGCCCGCGCCCACGCCAGGGAGCTTCTCGCGGAGGCGCGGCTCCCCGACCCGGCCAGAATCATGGAGTCATACCCGCACCAGTTGAGCGGCGGGATGTGCCAGCGCGCCCTTCTGGCGATGGCACTGGCATGCCGCCCGCCGCTGCTCTTGGCCGACGAGCCGACGACGGCGCTCGACGTCACCGTGCAGGCGCAGCTTCTCGACCTCCTGGACCATCTCAGTGAATCGTTCGGCCTTTCGGTCTTGTTGATCACCCATGATCTCGCGGTCGTCGCCAGGTTCGCCAAGAGAGTCTACGTCATGTACAGCGGCAAGATCGTGGAGGAGGCTTCGGCCGCCGAGCTGTTCAAGAATCCTCTCCACCCTTACACGAGGGGGCTGCTGCAAAGCATTCCGAGGCGCGGAGCGAGGGGAAAGCTAAAAGCCATACCTGGCGCCGTACCGCCGCCGGCCATGCGCCCGCCCGGCTGTTCCTTCGGACCGCGCTGCCCGCTCTATCGCGCCGAATGCCGCGAGGCCGTGCCTGAACTTGTAGAGCCATTCCCCGCCCACGGCGTCAGGTGCCCATTCTATTCTGCGGAGGCGCAATGACCGGGCGGACGCTTGTCGAGGCGCGGGAAATCACCAAGTACTTCGCCGCCAAGAGGGGGCTCTTCGGAAAGGCCCGCGCCGTGGTGAAGGCGGTTGACGGCGTGACCTTTGACATCTTCGACGGAGAGGTTTTCTCCGTCGTCGGTGAATCGGGTTCTGGAAAGAGCACGCTCGCCCGGTGCCTCTTGCGTCTTGATGAGCCGACCTCCGGCACGATCAAGTTCGGCGGCGGCGATTGGCTCGCTCTTAAGGGAAGCGCGCTCCGCAAGGCGCGCCGCGAGATGCAGGCGGTTTTCCAGGACCCTTATTCGAGCCTCAACCCCAGGATGACCGCCGGGGCATCCATCGAGGAACCGCTTATCGTCCACAAGCTGGGAACCAAAGCGGAGCGAGGCGGACGCGTTCGCGCATTGCTGGAGCAGGTGGGGCTCGATCCCTCCGACGCGGCGCGATATCCTCACGAGTTTTCAGGCGGGCAGCGGCAGCGAATCTGCATCGCGCGCGCCCTGGCGTTGTCGCCGAAGCTCATCGTCCTCGACGAGCCGGTAAGCGCGCTAGACGTTTCCGTTCAGGCCCAGGTGATCAATCTGCTGCGCGACTTGAGGGACGAGCTGGGGCTTTCGTACCTCTTCATCGCCCACGGCCTGCCGGTCGTTGAAAACATCAGCGACCGGGTCGCCGTGATGTATTTGGGCCGCTTCTGCGAAACGGCGCCGACCGGCGAGCTTTTTCAGAACCCGCTCCACCCTTATACGAAAGCCCTCTTCGCCGCCGTCCCCGAACCGGACCCTCAAGCCGAGAGGACGCGAGCGCCGATCTCGGGAGAAGTCCCCTCTCCAGCCGATCCTCCCTCTGGTTGCCGCTTTCACCCGAGATGCCCGGTAGCCCAAGAACGCTGCGCTTTAGAGACTCCGGAGCTTCGTGAAATCACCCCTGGGCACCGCGCCGCCTGCCACTTCGCCCAACCAACCACCCACTACTGACGATCCGCTGCCGCCATAGCCTCCGCCAGGGCGGCGAGACGAGACAATAACATCTCGCCATGAAGGCACGGAGGTCACGAAGAAAAGATTGTGAGAAGTTAGA
>DAHXMK010000287.1 GCA_027365515.1 Candidatus Aminicenantota bacterium | reverse complement strand
CGTAAAACCGCCATTTGGATGGCGGCGGGTCTCGCCTGCTGCATCTTCCTTTTCCCCTCTGCTGGCGCAATGGCGCAAAACGCCGGACTTACGCTGACAGCTATTTCACCACAGCAGATAACGATAGGGACCGGGCCTATGACCGTCACCTTGCTTGGCTCCGGCTTCAGCGCGAGATACGGCACCAGGCTTGTTTCCCAAAGCCCATACGTGCAGATACTCTCCTTCACTATTACGGGCTTCTCCTCGGCGACGGCCGTCGTCATGGCGGTTCCTGGCGCCCAGCCCGGCCCGGTCAGGCTGGACCTTATGGACAGATACGCCGACACCACCGTAGGCCAGGCGGTTCCTCCGCTCGTGCTGATAGGTGCCAGCGCCATCTCGGCCCCATTAGCCGTCAGGGACGCGGCGATAGTCTACCCGCAGCCGGGCACGCTGCTCGCCCCCAACAACCCGATTTTCGCCCGGGGCGTCCTGGCGACATCCGGCTCGGGCGTAATCATCGGCGCCTTCACGCTCGACGGCGTCGCGTACGATCAGTTCACCGTCGTCGCCGGCGCGGGGGCTCCAGTCCAGGTCGAATCCAAGATGCCGATTCCCTTCACTTCAGGCGGAACCCACGACCTTCAACTGGCGATACTTTCGCCCCAGCCTTTTGCGTCGGGGGCGGTCAGGGTCGTCGGGGTGCCAGAAAGCCGAACCGCGTTGCAGCTCATATCGCCGTCGGAAGGCTGGTCCGCCTCTGCCCCGGCTCCTTTCAAATGGACGATGGTGCCAGGAGCGACGGCCTATGAGGTGCTGATAGGCCGCCAGCCGTTCGACACCGGCGCGAAGGTCTGGCGGACGTCGCTGGATTATTGGACGCCGACCGGCGCCGATTGGAAGGGCCTTGGAAACGGCGAGTTCTACTGGACGGTCAAGCCTATCTTCGCGGGCGACGTCAGGGGAACGGGCCCCGCGTTCAGGCGTGTCGTCATCTTCTCCGGCGGCTTCACGCTCACGGCAAACGCGCCGGCTCCGGGCCCCCGTCCTTCAAGCCTGCTGCTCAGTTGGTCGGGAGCGCCTGAAGGCGCGCTCTACTTCCTCGAGTTCTTTCAAGCCGGAGGCAACGAGCGCCTTTTCACCGCTTACACCAGGGAGCCGAAGTATCTGCTGAGATTCCCGGCGGGAGCCTCCGACCTGGACTACACCGTCACCGCGTTTGACGCCTCGGGCGTCCGCCTTGGAGAGCCGGCCAAAGGAACCGCGATTGCTCCACGCTCCTCGGCATGGCCCGGCTCGGGCGAATTCAAATTCGCCGCCGGCCCGGTTTCGGTGACCGGCATGTCGCCGAAGGACGGCGCAGCCGTCAGCACGCAGCAGCCCTCGATCGGCGCGACCTGGAGCGGCGTGGTCGCTCCGGAGGACATCGCGCTCTTCATAGGGACATCGGACGTTACCGGGATGGCCTCCATCCAGCCTGGGCGCTTGACCTACACGCCCATACTTCCGCTTCCCGCCGGGACGGCGACGGTCAAGCTGACTTTGGGCGACGTTCAGCAGGCTTGGTCCTTCACTGTTAAGAGCGGCGCGCCGGAGGCCGGCGCCGAGGCCTCTTCCGCCTCGAAGCCGGAGGAGCCAGAGCCGGCGGCCGCGACATCGGCCGGGAAAGCTTCGACAAAGGAGGGGCCTAAGCCAAGCGGAGCCTGGACGGCGCAGATCGGCGGCACCGCCACCGAAATCTCCGGAAGCAACCCGGACCAGCAGGACACCTTCCGCGCCACCCTCTCCTCTCAGTCCGACATCGGCTCCGGCGGCTATTTCCTCAAAGATACGGCCGACGCGGCGTTCCGCCACGACTTCACCGACCCGTCGCGCACGGTCAACGAGAGCAGGAACTGGCTCTTCTCCGGCGGCTACAAGGGCGCCAACTGGGGGGCCGAAGGACAGGTCGGCTACGGGGCGGTTGACATTCTGGGCGACAGCCAGTTGGTGACGTCGGGGCTGGCGCGCGGCGGGGCCGAAGCCAAGCTCGACACTCTGGCCGGCCAGTTCGGCGCTTACTCCTCTTTCGACAACACGACGCCGGCCCTGGGCTCAGCTTCCGGCTCAAGCGACATGAGGGTCCGCGCCGCCAGCTACGCCCTCCCGCTGCCATCCGACAAGTACACGGTGCGCCTGATGGGCCTCTGGACGGACCAGGATGCCAGCGCCTACTTGCCGGGAGGCTCGGGCCGCGTCTTCGGCATCCTCGGCAAATTCGCCTTTTCTCCGCAGCTCTCGATGTACGTCGAGGCGGCGCGAGGGAGCACGACTCCCGACGGCGGCACCGAGACTCAGGGCAACGCCTACCGCCTCGGCTTTGGCGGGACGGTCTGGAACACAAGCTACACGTTGAATTTCAGGCGGGTGGCCTCGACCTTCTCCAATGCCGCGAACCCAGGCTATACTCAGGGCGGAGTTCCCGACAGAAGCGGCGCCGACCTCTCGCTTTCGCGGGCCTTCGGAAAGCTGGCCACCGCCTTCACCTACCGCTACGCGAAAGACGGAGTGGGCGATTCGATTTCCGGCTCCTCCAACGGCACGCAACACGCCGCCACGATGACTTTCTCGCTGCCGGTGGGGACGGCGCTCTCCTTCATGCTGTCGCTCAACGGAGAGCGCGACCGGGGCGGCCAGAACGCCCTCTACGCTCTACCCGGCACGGAGCGCAACATTTATGGATGGACATTGGGCTCGACGCAGCGCGCGTCGAAGCTCTTCTTCAGCGAAACCTACACCGGCCAGCGCGTGAAGGACGACCTGAACCCAACGGCCAAAATGAACATGGACTCCTTCGTCCTCACCGCCGGCGGCAACATCACCACGTCGCTCGGCATAGCGGCGACGGGCTCGTACACGAGGTCCAAGGGCTCCGACTTGGTGGGGACGACGGATCTCTACGTTTTCTCGCTCTCCCCTTACTGGAATATTGAAAGCTGGAACCTTACCGTCATGCCGAGGGCGATGTACACCAAGACGAAGAACAGCCTCGGGACCCTTGACACGCGAATGGAGCAATACGGCCTAACCATCCAGTGGAGCCCAAAGTGGATGCGCTCCCTTATGGCGCTTCAGTGCACCGCGGAATGGAACAGCAATAAGACCGGCATTGCGCCTGCCTACATGCCCACCCCGGGCACTTACACGCCAACGGTGCTCTCCGACCACCGCTATATGCTGAGCCTTACGATCCACTGGGGCGGCGGAAAGGGAACGCTCAACGACCGCTACGCCCAGCCCGGCATGCCCGGGACTCTAGGGTCGGGCGCCGCCCCGGCGCCCATCCCGCCATCCGGATACAATCAGGGAGGCATGGGACTCTAAAAAAATAGTGCGGGGAAGGGCCGATCCAGGCCCTTCCCTTCCCCTGGAACCGCGAAGCTCTCGTCAATGTTCCACTTGAAGGAGGAGCAAGATGGTCGGTCGGCTGAAGCGCCTGTTCCTGGGGGGGAACGGACTGGCGGCCTTGACGGCGGCGTTGGTGGCCGTCGCCGCGATGGGCCAAACCGCCGGGGCACCGGCGAACGTTCAATTGACGCCAAACACGGGACAACAGGGACAGACCGTCAGCGTCACGGCGCACGGCGTGCCGTGCCAGGGCCTCGTCTCCATCTCTTTTTCGCCGCCCGGCCTTCTGGTAAGCAACCTTCAGTGCCAGCAGCAGGCTGCGACGCTCGCCGCAATTGCATCGGCTCCGACCTTCACGGTTACGATATCGCCGGAAGCGCAGCCTGGGCCTTACACGATGATGGTGACGATGCACGACGGCCGCCAGGTGGTAAGAATCCCTTCGACCTTCATCGTGACTCCGGCGCCTCAGCGGGCCGCCGCCCTGTTTCTCATTCCCAACAGCGGCCAGCAGGGCCAGACGCTGAACGTGACGGCCCAGGGGCTGCCATGCTCGCCAAGATTAAGGCTCTCCTTCCTTCCTGAAGGGCTCTCCGTTTCCAACCTCCAGTGCGCCGGCGGCGGGGTGGCTGGAAACGTTGCAGGAGTCACCTTCACGCTGACGATCTCCCCTGCCGCCCGGCCCCTTATTGCCCTGGCCGCTGGCGTTGCGCGCCTGCGCGAGCCTGACTCCTTCAAGCGCCGACGGTGAGACCAGCACAGTCAGTTGAGCCCGTTGAGTGTCCAGAATGACCGGGGGGGTCATGTTCTGGAGGTCCGGCCCGAAGTCAATCGTCATCCCCGGCGAGAAGGCGAACCCGTATATGTCCAAGGTGTAGCTCTTGCCCGGTTCGAGGTCCTGCGGCGAAACCCTGTCAACCCGCGGCGGAGCCCCTTGCGGCGGCACGCCTGGAAGAACGGTGAAAGCTCCTGGAACGCGGCGGGACTCAGGCCCGTAGCTCGCCACCAGCGTGTAAGGGCCGAGCCGGGCGGCCGGGGAGATCGTCAGCGTGAAGGTGACTCCTGCAACGTTTCCAGCCACCCCGCCGCCGGCGCACTGGAGGTTGGAAACGG
>DAHXMK010000266.1 GCA_027365515.1 Candidatus Aminicenantota bacterium | reverse complement strand
ATCCGCCGCGCCTCCATTAAGAGCCTATCCTAAAATTGTGCGCGGCCTCGTCCTAGTTCTAGGATAGGCTCTAAGTTGACAACCGGCTTAACAAGGCCTATTCTCTCGCTGTTGGGGGCGTGGGCGGAGCGGTGGAGCACGTAGTCGTACTAATCTCACATTCGGGTATGGACGGCTGGTGGAGGAACACCGTTCTCTCGCGGCCGGACGTCGAGGTTCACGACGCCACCGACTACCGCCAAGGGGCAAAGCTCGCTCTGTCGTTGCGGCGCGAGCTGGTGGTTGCCGAGGAGTGGCCGAAGGCGGCGGGGTTTCTCGAATTCGTACGAAAGACGGCGGCCTCACCCGCTTGCGGCAGCGAATTCAGCCTTCTTTTGCTCACCGGTTCGCTTTCCATGGAAGAGGTGGGGCCGTCGGTCTTCGGAGTGCTTCCATCCCCTTGCAGCATCGAGAAGGCGAACGAAGCGCTGATCGCCGCCCTCGGACTCACGGTGCGCGCCGGGGCCAGGCGCCAGGTGAGGATTTATGTCAACGCGCTGCACGCGCCGGATTCCGTTTACGGCACGGCCGTGACGCTTTCAGTGAACGCTGGCGGGATGGTCGTTGAGAGCGCCCAGCATTTGCCCGCCGGCAGGCTCTTCTTCTGGGCCTTTCAGGGGATCCCGGCTCTCGACGGCCTGATCATTCCAGGCACCGTCCTCAGAAGAGAGGGGACGCCCCAACAGACGCGCGTCTTCCGCTACGCGGTCGGCTTCGACCCCAAGGCAGCGCTGGAAATAGGACGTCTAGAATCCTATCTGGACGAAATAAACCTCTGAGGTTCATCGTTCTTAACCGGGCGGACCGAACCGGCTCCACGGCAACCGCTACCGCCTGGCCAGAATCGCCTTCATCTCGGAGACGGCCTCTTTCAATCCAGTGAAGATCGCTCGCGCCATGATCGCGTGGCCTATGTTCAGTTCGTCTATGACCTGGATGGCGGCGATGGGGGCGGTGTTCCTGTAGTTAAGGGCGTGGCCGGCGAGAACCGAAAGCCCGAGCTTCGCGGCCATCCTCGCCGCCTCGTCCACCGGCTTGAGCGCCGCCGCCTGGCTGGCCTCGTTCCTCGCCGTCGCGTAGGCGTTGGTGTTTATCTCGATCGCGTTCGCCCCCGCCTTGTGGGCCGCCCGGATCTGGTCGAGCGAAGGGTCAACGAAGATGCTCACGCGGATGTTGAGCGACGAAAGGCGCGACACCACTTGGCGGACGTGGCCCTCGTTGAGGATCACGTCGAGTCCCCCTTGCGTGGTCACTTCGTTCGGCTGCTCAGGCACCAGCGTGACCTGCCACGGCTGGACCGAAGCCGCCATCTCGACCATCGCCGAAGTGGCCGCCATCTCGATGTTCAGCCTCGTGGAGATGGCCTGCTTGAGAAGCTCGACGTCGCGGTCCTGGATATGCCTGCGGTCCTGGCGAAGGTGAACCGTTATCCCGTCGGCGCCGCCAAGCTCGCAGAGGACCGCGGCGTGCACCGGGTCCGGCTCGATGCCTTTCCTTGCCTGTCTCAACGTCGCAACGTGGTCTATATTCACTCCGAGCTTCATTTCGGCACCTCCGCCTTTCCCAACTCCTTGTACAGAACCACGGACAGCCGTTCCAGCACGCCGTTGACCTGCCCGTCGGTCTTCGCCTCGGCCATGAGCCGCAGAAGGGGCTCCGTGCCGGAGAACCTGAGCACTATCCTGCCGTCGCGGCCCAGGGCCGTCTC
>DAHXMK010000265.1 GCA_027365515.1 Candidatus Aminicenantota bacterium | reverse complement strand
TCATTCCGTCGGCGGCCAATCCTCCGGGCTGAACGACGACCCGGACCGGCAGGCCATATGGCTTTGCGAACTCGAAGGCGCGCTGGTCGTGCGCCGGAACGCTCATGATGGCGCCAGTGCCGTACTCCATCAGGACGAAGTTGGCCAGATAAACAGGTATCTTTTCTTTGGAAAATGGATTGATGGCGAACGACCCTGTGAAGACGCCCCTTTTTTCCTTGGAAGTGGCCCGGTCGTGCGTGCTTTGCGCCCTCATCGCAGTCCTGAAAGAGTCCACCTCGCTCTTTCTCCCGGCCGTCGCCAGCGTCCCGGCCATCGGGTGTTCCGGCGCGAGGACAACGTAGGTGGCGCCATAGATCGTGTCTATCCTTGTCGTGAAAACTCTTATCTTTTCCGGCCGCCCGTCAACCGCGAAGTCAACATAGGCACCCTCGGAGCGGCCGATCCAGTTTCTCTGCATCGCGACCACTTCGGAAGGCCATTGAGCCAGCTCGTCGAGTCCTTTCAAGAGCTCGTCCGAGTAATCGCTGATCCTCAAGAACCACTGCTCCATCTCTTTCAATTCGACTGTGCTGTGGCAACGCCAGCAAGTCCCCTCCTCCACCTGCTCGTTGGCGAGCACCGTACTGCAACCAGGGCACCAGTTGACGCGGCGCTTGGCCTTGTAGGCAAGGCCGCGCTCGAACATCTTGAGGAAGAACCACTGGTTCCACCGGTAGTACTCCGGCTCGCAGGTCCTGACCTCCCGCTCCCAGTCGTACATGAGGCCCATCCGGTTTAGCTGGACCTTCATCGCGGCGATGTTGGAGTCGGTCCACGCCTTCGGGTGGGCTTGGCCCTTGATGGCGGCGTTCTCCGCCGGCAGCCCGAAGGCGTCAAAGCCCATCGGGTGTAGCACGTTCTCGCCGCGCATCCTGTGAAACCGTGCCACCACGTCGCCTATGGTGTAGTTGCGGACGTGGCCCATGTGAATGCGCCCGGACGGGTACATGAACATTTCGAGGCAGTAGTACTTTGGTACCCCCGGCTTTTCTTCCATCTTGAAGAGGCCGGCGTCGCGCCACTTCTGCTGGACGCGGGCCTCCGTCGCGCGCGGATCGTAAACCATGACACCTTCCCCTTACTGTCCCAGGAGCGACCTGGCAATGACCATTCGCTGGACTTCGCTCGTCCCCTCGTAGATCGTCGTCACCCGGACGTCCCTGTAGAACCTTTCGACGGCGTACTCGCTGCTGTAGCCGTAAGCGCCGTGAATCTGGACGGCGGCGTCGCAAACCCTTTTCGCCGTCTCGCTCGCGAAGAGTTTAGCCATGCTCGATGCGCGCGAAAGCCCCGGCCCCTTGGCG
This sequence comes from Candidatus Aminicenantota bacterium, assembly GCA_027365515.1. Lineage (GTDB taxonomy): Bacteria > Acidobacteriota > UBA4820 > UBA4820 > DSQY01 > JAEMPZ01. Next base: position 284 of record DAHXMK010000265.1, on the reverse strand, counting down.
TCCCTTAGCGCCGCGGCCTTCATCGTCATAAGGCGCGACGCTTCTACCTCGGTCCCCATCTCCGCGATCATGAAGCTTATCGCCTGGTGCTCCTTCAAAGGCCTGCCGAAGGTCTCGCGCTGGCCGGCGTACCTGGCCGCCTCCTCGAAAGCGCCCTGCGCAATCCCCACCGACTGCGCGGCGATGCCGATTCGCGAGCCGTCGAGCGTCGTCAGAGCGACGCGCAGCCCCTGGCCCTCGTTGCCGAGCAGGTTCGCCACCGGCACCTCGCAATTGTCGAAGGA
>DAHXMK010000225.1 GCA_027365515.1 Candidatus Aminicenantota bacterium | reverse complement strand
AAGAGAGCCGTGCATGTTGAGCGCGCCCATCCTGGGAATTTCAAGAATCTCGGTGGGTATCATGAATCGGAAGTAGAACGAGAAGATGAAATCGGGGGCGATTGAGCGTATCAGTTCAGCCCACTTCTTATCTTTCATCGTCTCCGGGTAGTAAACGGGAATCCCTTTTGTCTCGGCCCGTTTGGCCAGCGAGTCCCACCATATCTCCTCGTGCGGGTCGTCCTTGTGGGTGAAGACCGCGCGGACTTCAAAACCGTTGCGCAGGAGCGCGTCGAAGCCCAGGCAGCCCATCGTGTGATAGCCCATGACTATGGCTTTCAACGCCGCTCCTCCGCCTCGCCGCTTCTGACCGTCTGCCTAATGACATACCGCGGCCTCCTGCGAACCTCCTGGTAGATTCTTCCCGTGTATTCGCCCAGAAGGCCGAGGCCGAAGAGGATGACGCCCATGAAGAAGAAGACCGCCGAAAAGAGGGTGAAGATGCCGCTCACCGCCCACGCCGGGCCGAAGAGCAGCCGGCCCGCGATCAGCACCACCGCCGCGGCCATCGCCAGAATGGAGGTCGCGAAGCCGATCACCATCGTCGCTCTCAAGGGCAGGAGCGAGAAGCTCGTCATCAGGTCGAACTGGAGCTTTACAAGCTTCCAGACGCTGTACTTGCTCTCGCCCTTCATTCGCTCGGCGTGGGCGACTGGAACTTCGGTGACTCTCCCCGCGAACATATCGGCCAGCACCGGGATGAAAGTCGAAATCTCTTTCGAGGCGCAGAGCGTTTTCACCACGCTCGACCGGTAGGCCCTTAACATGCATCCGTAGTCGGAAAGCTGGACTCCCGTCACCGACGAAGTGACCTTGTTGATGATCTTGGATGCGATTTTTCGGAAGAGCGGGTCCTGCCGGTTCTGGCGCACCGATCCGACCACGTCGTAGCCCTGCTCCATCGTGGCAACGAGTTTTCCTATTTCTTCCGGCGGATTCTGAAGGTCGGCGTCCAGCGTCACCACTATCTCGCCTTTAGAGGCTTCGAAGCCCGCAAAGACGGCGGCGTGCTGGCCGTAGTTGCGGTTGAAGTCCACCACCACCATGTGGCCGTCCTTGAGCGCGGCCTCCTTGAGGATGGAGAGAGAGTTGTCGCGGCTTCCATCGTTGATGAAGATGATCTCGTACGGCTTTCCGAGGCCGGAGGCGGCCTTGCCGAGCCTGTCGAGAAGCTCCGGCAGGTTCTCCTCCTCGTTGAAGACCGGGATTACGATGGAAACGTAAGGGCAGTTCTGTGGCACGGCTTCACCCTCTCGCGTGCGAAAGCACGTCCTTTATGGCCGCCGCGACGTAGAGGACGTCGTCCTCCGTCATCATAGGGAAGAGCGGCAATGAGAAAAGCCTGTCGCTGACCCACTCCGCGTTCGGGAGCCTGCCGGCCCACTCCGGGTATTTTTGCGCGTAGTACGGCTGGGTGTGGACGGCCCTGAAATGGATGCCGGTGCCCACGCTCCTGGCGCGAAGCTCCGCCAGGAAGTTGTCGCGTGAAATCCGGGCGGAGTCGAGCACCTTCACCACGTAAAGGTGCCACGTGTGGAAATGGCCGTAAGACGGAGCCTCGGGCCTCATTATCTCCGGGATGTCCGCGAGCGCCTTGTCGTAGATAGAGGCGAGATACCTTCTTCTAGCGTTGAATTCGCCGACCGAGGCCAGCTGGTGGATGCCGATCGCCGCCTGGATGTCCATGAAGTTGTACTTGAATCCGGGCATCATCACTTCGACCTGCGGGGAGCCCCCTTCGGCGTAGCGGTTCCACGCCGACTTCTCCAGGCCGTGGAACCTGAGCGCCCTGAGTTTTCTCGCGAGTTCCTCGTCGCGAAGCGCGAGGACGCCGCCTTCGGCGGTGGTCATGTTCTTGATCGGGTGGAAAGAAAAGACACCGAGCCTGTCGAAGCCTCCGACGTGACGCCCTTTGTACAAAGTCCCGACGCCGTGGGCCGCGTCCTCGAAAACCCACAAGCCGTGCTTGCGTGCCACGTCGAGAATCGGGTCCATGTCGCAAGGGGCCCCAGCGTAGTGTACCGGGAGAATGCCGACGCTCCTGGGGGTCACGGCGGCCTCGACCTGCGCTTCGTCAATCTGGCAGGTCTCCTTGTGAATGTCCACGAAGACAGGCTTGCCGCCCAGCGCCTCTATCATGTTGACCGTCGAAGCCCAAGTCATTGAAGTGGTGATCACTTCGTCGCCCGGCTTCAGCCCCAGAGCCAGCAGGCCGATGTGCAAACCCGCCGTGGCTGAGGAAAGAGCGAGGCAGACCTGGAAGCCGGTGTAGGCCGCGAAATCTTTCTCGAACCTATCCGCCTTCGGCCCGGTGGTGATCCATCCGGAGCGCAGCGAGTCGGTCACCTCGTCAATCTCAACCTGTCTTATCCACGGCTTCGAAAAGGGAAGAAATGCTTCCCGCTTGACGAAAGAGTCGGTCATGACGGCCCATTCCTTTCCTTGGCGCCTTGCCCTTCGGCCTCCCTGCGCCAGAGCGAAACAGCCCTTGAAGAACCGAAGGTCCTTTTCACGACGAGGGCGTAGCCGGACGATTGGAGGCCGGCCCGCGTCGCCTCGTCACTCCCCTGCCACAAGAGCCAGGCGGGGGCTTTCGATGAACCGCGCGGCGCTTCTGAAACCATCGTCACGCCGCGTCCGGTCACAAACGGAATGATACCACACAGCGTCTCGTCGCCGCCAAGGACCGCGACCGGAGAACCGGCCGGAATCATCGAGCCGATTTTCGCGATGAAGGGCGACATGTCCTTGCTTGGCGCTAAAGCCGGAACGGCGATCAGGAAAAGAGCTACGACGCCGACCGCCGCCCCGGCAGCCTGCGCGGGGTTTCCTCCAATCGAGTATCGCCCCTTTGAAAAGCCATACAAGGCGAGCCCCAACGCTGCCAGCGCCACGCAGGCCAGCGCCGCATCAAGCAACGAGAGACGCTTAAAATAGGCCGCCGCGGCGATGGGGAGCGCGATTCCCCAGGCCCCGGCGATGGCTACCTGCAACACTAGCGCCCATCTCGCTTTCGCCGAGCCTTCGCCGGCGCGGCTCTGGATCGCCGTCCAGGCCAGCCCCATGAGGATGAATAGCGGAGGCAGAAGCGGCAGCAGGTAGGTCTCTCTTTTAGTGGAAGAAGCGCTCAAGAGAAGAAGGCCGCCGCCGAGAAGCGAGGCGCAATAAGCCTTGAGCCCGGCGCCACCACTACGTTTCCAAAATGAAGGAAGGGCGATGCCGGCCATCGGGACCAGCCACGGAAGGCTGGCCGCCACCAGCGCCACCAAGTAGTACCAGAAGGGCTGGGCGTGGCCGGTCGTACTTGGATTTATGAAGCGCTCGACGTGGTTTACCCATCCCCATTGATAGAGCGCCTCCTTTCCTCCGGCGAGATAAAACGCGGCCCCCACCGAAGCAAAACAGAGCGCCATGAAGAGAAGGCCATAGAACGGATGAAACGATTTCCAAGGCCGGCTCTTTCTCTCCCATATCCAGTGCAAAGTCAGGCCGGCGGCCATGCACAACGGCCCGATAAACCCCTTCGTCCACATTGAAAGCGCCATTGAGCCGTAAAAGAGCATCAGGAATTTGGGCGAGGCTCCTTGACACGCCAGCTCGTACCCCGCCCACGAGGCGAGCGCGGCGAAGAGCATCAGAAGCGGGTCAATGATTATCCAATGGGTGGAGACGGTGAATTGGAGCGACAAGGCCATGAGCACGGCGGCCGCTAGGCCAAGCTCCCTTGATTTCGCCCGCTTTCCC
>DAHXMK010000142.1 GCA_027365515.1 Candidatus Aminicenantota bacterium | reverse complement strand
CTTCGTGTCCTTTGTGGTGAGATGTCTTTATCTTTCGGTTTTGAGCCGCATCGGCGTCTGGAGACGCCTCCCAGGGCAACTCCTTCCTTCCCCTCCGTGCCTCCGCTCCGTGGTTTATCTACCACTAACAAGGCCGATGGGGCCGACGGGTTACTTGTTCTTTTCGAGAAGCTCAAGCGCCTCTTTCAGGGCCGATGCGTCGGCGCTCTTGAGGCGCTCGATCAGCTTCTGGCGCAGCGCCTCTTCCTGGGACTGCTCCTGGCGGCTCTCGGGCAGGCTTACCTTCACCGAGGCGGCCACGGCGGCGACGTACTTCTCGGCAGTGACCGGCTTTTCCAAATAGCAGGCCGGGCCCGACAAGGTGCTCTGGGCAAGCGCCTGGGCGGCGTCCAGCTCCTTCCTCACCTTCTCGTCCTTTGCGTGGCCGGTCACGAAGAGCACCGGAATGTGGCGCCACTCCTGGTTCACTAAGGTCACGAAGGGAAGCAAGTGAGAAGTTTGACGTGAGGGGTTAGAAGTTAGAGGTCGTAGGAGGCGTCTCCAGACGCCGATCCGGCCGCAGGCCGAAAAGAAAAGAACATTTCTCCACCAAGGACACGGCGGGTGCGAAGGCGGCTCTGGTTTATGAACGGATGAGTTTATGGGTTGATAGCAGCGAAGCAAGCGAGCTCGCGCCGCGCTCATAAACCTATCAACTTATCCGCTTATCAACGCGAAGGCGCGGGGAAGGCCCGCGCGCAACGGCTAAGGACATGCAACAACGCAAGCCTGACACCATTACCATTGCGTTAATGCCCTCGCCAACCGCCTTGATGCTAAGATCGTCATTAGCTCAAGTTGGCGAGCCACAGCCGACATCAACCGCTTAAATATAGTTTTCGAAAACCGCATAGTGGGTTCAACGCCCAGCATAACCCCTGCGGCACACTTAGACGGCTGCGCCCGACATGCAGAGGTGCAAGCCTTTCTTGAAAAGCGGGATTGGCAGGGGATCCCATGGCTCGCCCTCGACGACGACACAAGCAACTTCCCTGCAGGCGCGCCGGTCTATGTCATTGATTCAAAAACGCTGATTACCAGAAATGACGTGCGAGAAGCAATCAGGCGCTTCGGAAAACTCCCGTAACCAAGGGCATGCCTGTGCCCTCGCCGCGCGAAGCGCGGCCGTCCCGGCGCCGTTGGGCCTAGAGCAAGGCAGGCGAGGCGGAAGGCAGCGACTCGTACTTGATGTACTCGGAGCTGCTTTCACTATTCACGAGTCACGGCTCACGAATCACTTTCTTTCCTTCGTGTGCTTCGTGTCCTTTGTGGTGAGATGTCTTTATCTTTCGGTTTTGAGCCGCATCGGCGTCTGGAGACGCCTCCCAGGGCAACTCCTTCCTTCCCCTCACGTCAAACTTCTCACTTGCTTCCCTTCGTGACCTTAGTGTTCTTGGTGCCTTGTGGTCATGCCCGGCCGATGGCCTGGCGGCATTGACAGAAAAGGCCCTTTCTGGTAGGATTTAAGGCCCGTGAAGGCGCGTAGCTCAGATGGGAGAGCGCTACCTTGACACGGTAGAGGTCAGCGGTTCGATCCCGCTCGCGCCTACCACTTAATCTTAGTTGCCTGGAGCTTTTCGTGGCGGGACTGCATGTTACGCTTCCGGATGGCAACCGGAAGGAATTTCCGGATGGAGCTACGCCGCTGGACGTGGCGTCGGGCATTTCTCCGCGCCTCGCGGAGGCCGCCCTGGCCGCCAAAGTCAACGGCCGCCTCCGGGACGTTTACATTCCGCTCGGCGGCGACAGCGAAGTCGAAATCATAACCAACCGGTCTCCGGAGGCGCTGGGCATCTACCGCCACTCCTGCGCCCACCTGATGGCCAACGCCGTCAAGGAGCTTTACCCCGCCGCCAAGATCGCCATCGGTCCCACCATCGAGGACGGCTTCTACTACGACTTCGACAGGGCGGAGCCCTTCCAGCAGGAGGACTTGGCCAAGATCGAGGAGCGGATGGCCGAAATCATAGGCCGCGACACTCCGATACGTCGGGAGGAGATGCCGTGGGAGCGGGCGAAGGCGCTTTTCG
>DAHXMK010000137.1 GCA_027365515.1 Candidatus Aminicenantota bacterium | reverse complement strand
GGAAGCTTCTTGTTGATCTTGTCGGCTCCGAGGTGCGTCAGGTCTAGCTGGATGTAATCGAGCCCTTCCGGCCCCTTGAAGCCGCGGCCTTCGAGGATTTCGGTCATTTCCGAGCGGGAAACGATGTCCCTTGGCGCGAGTTCCATGAACTTGGACGCGTACTTCTCCATGAACCGTTCGCCGCTCAAGTTGCGCAGGTAGCCGCCCTCGCCGCGGCACCCCTCGGTCATCAGGATGCCCGACGGGACGAGGCCGGTCGGGTGAAACTGAAGGAACTCCGGGTCTTCGAGGGCGAGACCGGCCCGGTAGGCCATCGCCTGGCCGTCGCCAGTGACCGTCTGCGAATAGGTCGTGAATCCGTACAACGTTCCCAAGCCGCCAGAGGCTATCAGGAGCGCCTTCGCCCTGATGGCGTAGAATTCGCCCGTCGGCGCGTCGTAAACTGTAAGGCCGGCGAAGCGGCCGTCGCCGTCCTTCATGATCGCGGTGACGAAGCACTCGTCGTAACGCTTGAAGTTGTTGTACCTGACGAGCTGGTCGTAGAGCGTCTGCATCTCGAAGAAGCCGGTCTTGTCGGCCGCCATGCAGGCGCGCGGGTAGGAGTGGCCTCCGAAGGGCCGCTGCATGATGCGGCCGTCCTCTCGCCTCGACCACGGCAGGCCCCAATGGTCCAGAAGGCGGACCTCATCTGGCATCCGGTGGACGAAGCGGTCAACCACGTCCTGGTCGGCGAGAAAGTCCGAGCCTTTGACCGTGTCCCAGGCATGCAGCTCGAAGCTGTCGCCCTCCTCCGGCCTCATCACCGCCGCTGAGCCGCCCTCCGCGCAGACCGAGTGAGAGCGCATGATCTGCACCTTGGCGATAACGCCGAGGTCAACTTTTCCTCCGGTCGCCCGGCACAACTCGACCGCGGCCCTCAAGCCCGCGAGCCCGGTGCCCAGGATGACCACATCGTGCGTGATTTGCTGCATTCGTGAAGCCCCCTTTCTGGCCCTCGCCTAAAAGGCGCGGCTACGCTGAAAACGGCCGAAAACCAAGCTTGCCAATTATCTCTGCCGGGCGGACTGACCACCAAGCGGTAGAGCGTAACTATATCCCCCGGCCCGGCAGCCTGTCAAGAAAAAGGCCCATAGCCGCGAGCCTGGTTGACGCCAAATGTTGCGCTCTGGCATTCGGGTATGGAGATAAAGAAGGCGTGCCCGGCAAGAGGCGCCGCTTGCCCGCCTTCAACCGGGCTTTGCCTCTCCCTTTACTTCCGGCACGAGGGCGGCCGGCAGCGTCACCGTAAAAGTCGAGCCCTTGTTCGGCGCGCTTTCGACGGAAATGTCGCCGCCGTGCTGGCGGACGATGCCGAGGCTGACGGAGAGCCCTAGGCCTGTTCCCTTGCCTCTCGGCTTCGTCGAGAAGAACGGGTCGAAAATGTTTGGAAGGACATGGGGCGGTATGCCGCAACCGTCGTCGCTGACTGAGACGAAGAGGAGGCCGTTCTCCCTGTCGGGCCGCGCTTTGATCGAAACGTGTCCCCCTTTTTGAACGGCGTCCAGGGCGTTCAGGATCAGGTTCAGGAAGACTTGGCTCAGCGATTGGCGGTCGCCGTGGATGGGTGGCAGGACCGCCGGAACGTCAAGCTCGATTTTCGCTCCTTGCAGCTTGATCTGGTTGGCGACGAGGCCGGCAGTGCTCCTCAAAAGCTCCGAGACGTCGAGCTTTTCGGTCCTGATTTCGCTCTCCCTAGCGAAGTCCAGAAGGTTGCGCACGATCCTCTGCGCCCGCTCTGCCTGCGCAACGAGGTCGTTGACCATGTCGAGCCGCTCGGAGTCCGACAGCGCCGGGTAGTCCTCCTTCAGCATCTCGGCCGTCAGCGTTATGTTGTTGATCGGGTTGTTTAGCTCGTGCGCCACGCCGGCGGTCAGCGTGCCGACGGCCCTGAGCTTGTGGGATTGGACCAGGACGTCGTGGCGGTGCTGGAGCTCGCGCATCATCGTGTTCATGGCAACGGAGAGGTCCGAGAACTCATCCCTGTACCACCTCGCCGGCTTGATCGGCGTGAAATCGCCGGTGGCTATCCGCTGCGCCGTCGCCGTGAGCCTGCCCAACGGCCCAAGCATCTGCCTCGCCAGGAAGTTGGCTATGAGCACCATGAGCCCCAGGAGGGCGACGAGAAAGACGAACGTCCACTTCTTGAAGAGGGCGAGCGTCGCGTTGACCTTGCTTCGCTCTTTCTGCGCGAGCTGCAAAGCGAAGTCCACCATGAGAGAGCCGTTGCTTCTGAGGTCGGCCTCGATGGCCGCCTTTTGCTTCTCCATGGCGGCGGGATCGGCCTGGACATTTTTCAGCCTTTCGACGAGCCCCTGGTATAGGCTGAGATGCTCCTGCATCATCGCGAGGTCCGAGGCCGTCAGCACCTTTCCAGCCTCCGCCTTCGCGTCGTCCAGAAGTTTTCGCGAGTTTTCGACGTGCTCCATCAGGTCGGGGAGCCCCGTGCCGTAAAGGAAGTAGTTTTTCTCGAACCGGCGCGCCTGCTGTATTTCCATGGTGTAGCGGTCGGCAACCTCCAGGAAGCGAAGCCGGACCTCAAGGCGCGAAAGCATCGCCCAAGCCGCCCAGGTAACCACCGCCGATAGAAGAAAGAGGGAGAGGAACCCAAGAATGAGGCGGGTTCTGATGGAGATGCCGGGGCGCTCCAAAAGCGCCTTCTGCAAACGGAGGTCTGTTCCGCCCGAACCAGACTCTGCGGCAGGCGCCTGGGGCATCGTCACCTCCCGGTCAGCGGGCCGGTTCCCGCCGAGTTATTCGGCCGCCTCCTGCGGCACGGCCAGGTTCTTGAAACCCAGCGCCAGAGCCGCTTTCGCTATTACGTCCCGAAGCTCCTGGGGCTTGAAGGGCTTGGCGATGAAATCGAAAGCGCCCTTGGCGAGCGCCTCTCGCGCCACCTCGACGGTGGCGTAGCCGGTTATCATTATCACCTTGGTCTTGGGGTTCTTGCCGAGGACGCGCTCAAGGACCTCGATCCCGTCAATGTCCTCCATCCTGATGTCCGTGACGACGATGTGAAAATCCTTGTCGAGTATGCGGGAGAGGGCTTCGGCCGGGGCCTCGAAGACCTCGACGTCGCACCCAACCTTGGCTAACGCGGGCTGCAGCCGCTTGCCCACTATCGGCTCGTCGTCGAGCACCAGCACCTGAAGCCTTTCGCTCATCGCCGATTCTCCAATCTTCGCAAGTCAAGCGCCAGCGTGCCGTTCAGAACTCGGCCGGCTTGGTCACCTGAAGCGTCTCTTGAATTTTTCTTCGCTCGACGTTGGCCTTGAAGACGAGCGCCAGTATCAGCCCAGCTCCGCCGATTCCCGCCGCGAAAAGCAGCGCCGTGCTCAAGCCTTGAAACCACGGGTCGAGCGACGGCGCGTACGACACCCACTTGAGTTGTCTCAGATAGACCGGTATGGCGGCCATGCGGCTGAGCACGCAGAGGAGGATCACGCTCCCCATCACCATGCGGATCATGACCTCCTTCACGACCTTGGTGCCATAGGTTCCGACGTAAACTCCGATGATTGAGCCGAGAAGCAGGAGGAAAGCGAGCCTCAGGTCAACCATCCCCTGGTAGGCGTAGCTGAGCGCGGCCAAGCCGCCGCCGAAAGCCGCCAGAAACAGTTCGGTCCCCGGCGCTACCGAAGTCGGGACGCCAAAAAGGTAGATCATCGCGGGCACGCCCAGGAAGCCGCCGATGGCCACGGTCCCGTCGAGGTACCCGATCCCGAAGCCGACGAGTATGACGAGCCAGAGCGAAACCCTGACGTCGGCGACTGGAAAGTTGATGTAGGGATGGAGCGGCAGCTTCGCCAGGAAGTTCGCCATCTTCATCGAGGGGCCGGAGTCGTCCTTCGAGCCGGAGCCCAGCGCGTCCCTCAGGATGAAAATGCCGACGAGCGTCAGCACGCCCACGAAGACCGCGCTGATATAAAAGTTGGAAAGCGCCTTCGCGGCGCCCACCGCCTGCTCGCCCTCCTCGCCGCCGGCCCCCTTGAAGAGGATGCCGTTTATCCAGACGGCGAACCGGACGGCTATCAGAGCCGGGACCATCAAGAAGAGCGCGAGCCGCTTGTCAACGTTGCCGAGCTTCGCGTGTTTGATGGCGCCCATCATGTTGTTGCCGAGCCTGTGGGCGACGTTGCTCCCGACGGCCACGACGCCGGAGATGCCGAGGTTCATCATGCCCGGCGTCATGAAGAAGGCGCCGCCGCTGCCGGTGAAGCCGCTCAGGACACCGCCGATGAAGCCCAGCAGGATCACTATCAGCGCGCTCTGCCAGGTCAGATGAATGAACATGTCACCAATCACTACCTGCATCTTCGCTCCCCCGCCGGAAACGGGCGCTCACTTCTGGATCTTCACTCCAACTTCAAAAGCCTTAGCACCAGAGAGGCCACCGTGCCGTAGAGGGCGGCGACCAGCGGCGCCATGACGGCCACGAGCCCGACGGCGGCCCACGGGTGACTCTGATGGAAAGGCCCACCCAGGATATTGAGAATAGGCTCCTGGTGGGTGAAGACGTATCCGTAGCAAACAGCCACCAGCGCCGCGTACCCGAGAAGCTTCGCGATTTCCCTGGGGCCGAAGCGCAGCTTGACGCCCAGCTCCTCGTTCGTAATTACTGGTGTCCTCACCTGGCCGGACAGGAAGGATGTCATCTCGCGCGTCATCCGCTTGCGCGCCGACTCGCCCTTGTCCATGAAAAGGTCACCCACGATCATGAGGCTGTAGGGAACCGTCGGGCTGATCGCCGCCGCCAAGTGCTCGCGGCTTCCGCGAACGATCTGTCCCCCTCCCGACCTGCCATCGTTGACCAGCGCTTCAAGCGCCGATTGAAAGGCAAGGTCTTTCTCTCCGGCCGCCTTATCCGCGACGTCGTCCTCGATGCCTCCGGTAGCGCGGCGCATGACCGGAGCGGCCGGCACCGACACCGCATGCGCCGACGCTCCCTCGCCCTGGCCTGGAACGTAAGCCAGCA
>DAHXMK010000108.1 GCA_027365515.1 Candidatus Aminicenantota bacterium | reverse complement strand
GGAAGGCGGAGCTAGTGAAGAGCACTGGCGAGTGGCTGGAGGAAGTGCGGTTTCACACGCGCAGGGGCCGCCCTCTTGGAAGCGATAAATTCGTTGCCAAGCTCGAAGCCCTCGTGGGACACCGCATAAGGCCGTTGCCCGTCGGCCGGCCAAGAAAAGAGGAGGGGAAATAGGTGGCTGTCCCTAGTTATTCTTGGAAGCGATAAATTCGTTGCCAAGCTCGAAGCCCTCGTGGGACACCGCATAAGGCCGTTGCCCGCCGGCCGGCCAAGAAAAGAGGGGGAAAATAGGTGGCTGTCCCTAGTTATTCTCTAGTTATTCTCCGTCCCTAGTTATTCTCCCTTCCGGCTGCGGCGCGCGATGCACGGTGATCTGCGGCGCTTTCTCGAACTCACTCGGGCGGAGTACCGTTCTGGTACGCCAACCCTCCCTCGTTCTTCGTAACCAGGCCCCGACGGGCAAACGGAGCGCTCGGGCTGGCTTTGTCAGCGGAGCGCGAAAGAGAGTCCCTCGTCGCGCCCGGATTAGCAAATCCGGGGAGCGTGATATTGAAAAGAGCGCGTCAACGAATTCACAGCGATGCAAATCTGCCTCTCGGTCCCGCTTATGCTTATTTTTCAACAGGCGCCGTTTCGAGCCTATTGCGTTCTCCGCAGGACGACCAGAGGGCCAGCCCGACGGCGCTGCCCCAGACCGTTCCGTGGAGGAGGCTGTAGTACCAGTGGCCCGCATCCATCGAAATCCACCACCACAATGAGCCGGCCATCCCGGCGAAGATCGCCGTCAACCAGTGCGTCATCAGCCTCGGCGCCCGAAGCAGTTTAAGCGCGCCCCATCCCAGAAACGCCAAGGCGGCGACCAAGCCGAAAGCCTGAAAGGGCCAGTAAAGCTCTCCAGGCTTCTCCCAGAAGAGGTACATGTTCCATCCCCAGCCGAGGGAGAGGTTGAGCGCGGAGAACGATGCGGCGCCCGCGAGCCATCCTACGAGAGGAACGGCGGTCAAGCGGGCAGCTAGAGAGCGTTCGAGAAGAAGCCCTGAGAAGAAGGCGGCTAAGAGCGCCAGGAGCGCCCCATGCACGGCCCCGGCTGGGATGATGTGCCAAGCGAATTGGTGCTCTGGCAGCGTGGCCCAGCAGTGCGCGGCGTTGAGCGCCCCGGCGCAACCGCCTGAAAGCGTCAACCGCGTCAACGGTCCGGAAATCCTACCACTCCCCATGAATATACCCTATACCGACGAGCTCCACGGGTCAAGGAGGCCCCAATGCCGCAATGGGAGCAAGCTGTGCCCTCTTCCTTTTTCTGGCGCTCTATCTTATAATTACCATTCTGGGCGGTTAGCTCAGCTGGGAGAGCGCCGCGTTCGCAACGCGGAGGCCGAGGGTTCGAATCCCTTACCGTCCACCAGCCAAACAACCCAAGTGGGGCTCCGCCCCCCTTAGGCGCTCCAGTCGCTTCGCTCCCTTCGCTGAACTCCCCGCTTGAGGTTGGCCTAGAGTTCGGGCAAAGCCCGTAACTCGGCCTTAGTTTCAAGAAGGGGGCGCTGCCCCCCTCTTGCGCTCCCCCGGCTTCCGCCGGGGTGGCTGAACTCCTCTTAACAAAGGTTGTGCTCAAGCCGAAGTGAGTTTCACTTAGCGCACTGCTGGATTTGAAGGGCGGGAACCCGGTGGCAGGCGAGGCTGTAACCCCTTTTCGGATAGTATGTTAGCGCCATGGGCCTTGACCGAAACCGGCTAAGTGTGTTACTATCAGATGCTTGAACGGGGGCTTTGACGGGCGCCTGCGATGAAAATCGTCTTTAGAGAGATTGCCAAAGAGACCCATTTCGAGGAGCCGGTGAAGGCGATGGAAGTTGACCTGGGGCACGCTTACACGGCTCACCTCGAGCCGACGGTTCTGGAAGCCGCGGCCGCTCCCATTCCGGGTGGGTGCCGGGTTTCCGGGTCTTTCCCCTACACGGTCTCGGTTCCCTGCTCACGCTGCCTCTCCGACGTCAAACTCTCCGGCGAGGCCCGCTTCAGGCTCCATTACTACCCGGCTTCAGCGGCTCCCAAAGAGGAAGAGGCCGAAATCCCCCTGGAGGAGACCGAAGACCTTTACGTTGACCAGGATAACGTGACCGGCGAAGAGCTGGTAAGCCAGCAGATATATTTGGAGATACCGGAAAAGGTTCTGTGCAAAGAAGATTGCCGCGGCATTTGCCCCGAGTGCGGAGCCGACCTTAACAAAGGGGCGTGCGGCTGTCCAGCGGCCGCGGATCAGCGATGGTCCGCTATTAAGGGCCTTTCATCCCCCCGAAAGGAGTAATCCGATGCCGAATCCCAAACGACGCCATTCCAAGACGCGCCGAGACAAACGCCGCACCCACGACGCCATCAGCCTCCCGGGGCTGGTCGAGTGCTCGAACTGCCACGAGAAAAAGCGGGCCCACCGCGTCTGCCCGGCGTGCGGCCATTACGACGGGCGCGAAGTCCTCAAGGTGAAGGAAGCCTGAGGCTTCGATGCCCATCCGCATCGTTCTCGACGCGATGGGCGGGGACCATGCCCCGATCCCGGAAGTTCTAGGCGCCATAGAGGCTCAGCGCCGGTTCGGCGTGGAGACCATTCTTGTCGGCGACGAGTCTCGGCTCAAAGTGCAACTTGAAAAGGCCAAGGCTTCCGGGCTCTTCAGGATAGTTCACTCCGAAGAGGTCGTCACCATGGACGACCCGCCCATGACAGCGATCAGAAAGAAAAAGCGCAGCTCCTTGCGCGTCGCCGCCGATTTGGTTCGGGCGGGGGAGGCGCAGGCGCTGGTTTCGGCCGGCAACACCGGCGCGGTAATGGCCACCGCGAAAGTGGTCATCGGCGGGATCGAGGCGGTCGAGCGGCCGGCGCTGGCCACTTGGCTTCCACACCGCAAGGGAGTTTCGCTGCTTCTCGACGTCGGCGCCAACAGCGACTGCAAGCCGTTGCACCTCCAGCAGTTCGGAATCATGGGAAGCATCTTCGCCTCCCAAATGCTTGCCGTGCAGGAGCCGAAAGTCGCACTTCTCTCGATAGGGGAGGAGGAGATCAAGGGAAACGACCTGACGAAGGAGGCCTTCAAGCTTCTACAGCAGAGCGGCCTAAACTTCGTAGGCAACGTCGAGGGACATGACTTATTCGACGGAGGTGCTGACGTGGTCGTAACGGACGGTTTCACTGGAAACGTCGTCCTTAAGAGCGGCGAAGCGGTTTACGAATACGTCGGGAGCACCCTCAGGGAGGGCTTCCGCAAAAACCTCCGGGCCAAGCTCGGCTACCTTCTTTCGAAGCCGGTCTTCGACCACCTCAAGGCGAAGCTGGACTACGCCGAGTACGGCGGCGCCCTCCTCGTCGGCGTGAGGGCCGTGACGATAATCTGCCACGGGCGCTCCAAGCCCAAGGCGATCATGAACGCCCTCAGGGTGGCGCGCGATTTTTGCGCCGCCGGGCTAAACGATAAAATCGGCGAGCGCATCAGCTCCCGGGTGAAGGAAATGCCAAATGGAAAAACTTCTGTCGCGAATTAGAGGGACCGGCCACGCTCTCCCGGAGAGAGTCCTGACCAACTTCGACCTCGAAAAGATAGTTGACACGAGTGACGAGTGGATAACCACCAGGACGGGCATCCGCGAGCGCCACGTCGCCGCCGAAAACGAGTCGTTGAGCCTGTTCGCCGCCGAAGCGGGCAAGCGGGCGCTTGACATGGCGGGGGTTCAGGCGCAAGACCTCGACCTCATCATTCTGGCCACCGTCACGATGGACCAGCCCATTCCGGCGACGGCCTGCTTCGTTCAGGAAATGCTCGGCGCGAAGAAAGCCGCCGCGTTCGATATGCAAGCCGGATGCTCCGGCTTCATCTACGGCCTGACCGTGGCCGACCAGTTCATCAAGGCTGGCGGCGCGAAGCGCGTCCTCGTCATCGGGGGGGAGATACTTTCGAAGTTCCTCGACTGGAAGGACCGCGCCACCTGCGTCCTCTTCGGCGATGGCTGCGGGGCGGTGGTCCTTACGGCTGAGCCCGGCGCGAACGGGCTTCTTTCCACTTCGATCCACTGCGACGGCGCGAACGCCGATTTCATAACGCTTCCGGGCGGCGGCAGCAGAATACCGGTCAGCCACGAAATGATTGACGCCAACCTCCACACGA
>DAHXMK010000219.1 GCA_027365515.1 Candidatus Aminicenantota bacterium | reverse complement strand
TTCCTCTTTAAGGCTTCTGAAGAAGCGTTCAATCATGCCGTTCTGTTCTGGCGTGTATGGGGTGATGAACTCCTGGCTGAGGTTATAGTCCCGGCAGGCGGCGCGAAAGCGCCGGGACTGGAAGATAAGGCCGTTGTCGCTGCGCAGGACGGGCGTTGCGCCCTGTGGGCGCAGTGTGCCGAAGCGGAGGATGCATGCGTCTTCTATTGCCCTCTCGGCTTCCTTGGCGCGGCCTCGAAGAGAGAACTCGTGGCCGATGATTGTCCTGTCGTGGCAATCTATGACGGCGGCCAGGTGTGCCCAGCCGTCGCGCCCAACTGGAATGTGGGTCAGGTCCATGGCCCAGCGCTCGTTGCTCCGTGATGCCCGGCTGACGCTCCCTTTGACCCTGGGCCTGGGTGTCCAGGTCCTCTGGTGAACCATCCACCCCTTCAGCTTGAGTACACGATAAACGGCTTTACGGTTGATCTTCATGCCGTGCCGCTTACGCAAGAGCGCCCACAAACGGCGGTAGCCGTACGTTGGAAAAGACTGGATAAGAAAGCCGATCCGTTCCACTAAATCGCCACTCACTGGGGCAAAAGACTTTCGGGTAGAGGGAGGACGCGCCGTCGAGCGGGGCACTTGGAGTACCGTGCAGGCGTGGCGCTCGGAGGCGCCCTCCACCGCCTCTCTCACTCTTCGGACGTCCTCTCGGCAAAAGGGCGGCCTTTCATAGCCTCCCTCATGATGTCGAGATCCAGCACCAGCTCGCCCACCTTCTGCTTCAGCTTCTTGATCTGTTCTTCCTGAAGCGCCTCTTCGTTCTTCGGCCGCGCCCTCAGGCCGTTCTCGCCGGCTAGGAGAAACTTCTCTTTCCACTCCTCAACTTCGGCCAGCGTGAGCCCATGAGACCTCGCCGCCTCCGGCGCCGAGGTCTCGCCTCGAAGAATGCTCAATACCAGCGCTACGCGCCGCTTCGCCGTCCACCGCTGTACTTCGCTTCTGACCTCTTCGTCTGCCATCTTCCACCTCTCTGACATGATTAACTCATGTCTTAAGGGTGGCTACAAACTCAAGGGGAGCAGGATAGCAAGAAGACTGAAAAATTGGCCTATACAAAGCCGAAACGAAATCTCGGGCGCTCCATTCTTGGCTCTTCCTAGTCGTGCATTTGGTATCAGTTGGCCGTCACTGCTTTTTTGCGACAATGTTCCAGGAGTTCCGGTTGTGCCAGCGGAAGCTGGCGTCGGTCACTCCGAGTTTCCCGAGCCATTCTTCTAAGGTTCCTCTGCTCAAGTAATAGGCGATTGGCGGGCAGAGGTGGTCAAGCACTATCGAGTCTATTTCGCGAAAAGGGAATTTCGAGATATATCCCAGATAGTTGCTATACGGCAGAAAACGCGCCGACCTTTTACCCGCATTCGTAATGGGATTGTAGAGAACTTTCAAAATACAATATAAGAAGGCACTGATGGGCCTGATGAGAGGCCGCAGTATCTTCGTTGGGATGCGCGATGTGATGCCTTTGCGCAAAGGATCCACGAGCCAGACGACCCATCCATTGCCTTCGCGGGCATAGACCCAGAGACAGAGCGTGCCGCCAGGCTTCAGGACTCTCCACAGTTCCTTCAGCCCGGCAAGCGGGTCAGACAGGTGATGAAGAACCCCCACGCAAAAAACGACATCGAATGAATTCTCAGGAAATGGAAGCTCAAGCAGATTCGCCTTGACGCAAGTGACGTTCGCAAACTCCCTCGTGTTTGTCTCCGCCAGAAAAACGGCTTCGCTCAGGTCAACCGAGTAAAGGGCGGCCGGCTGCCATGATGCGACCAGGCGGCTGTGGCGGCCTTTGCCGCATCCCGCCTCGAGAACCATCTTTCCGTTGAAGTCATTAGGCTTTAGAGGCTCGATCCAGTCCAAGAACTGGCGCTCGTAAAAATCTTCGATGTCCTTATGTATTGCCCATGATGCGCCGAACTGTTCGACGGTGTACGATGTCTCCAGGGCAATTGGCTGGCCCGAGAAATCTGCGACCCCCTTGGCCCAATCTTGCTTTTGCCCGCACGACGGGCAGACGAGACCGCTGTCACCCTCTCTTGACAGGGCGACTTTGCATGCGGGGCAAGCAAGCAGATTGGAAGGCCTATCGCCTATTATTTCCATCACCTTCTAACCCACGCTTCTGAAGAAGTAGAACGGCGCTTGTTCCGAAAGGCAAGGGCACACCAGCGGTTGAAATGGTATTCTCGATCCGCAGCCAAAAGCACAAGAGGCCATTGAGAAAGCCAGGAGATAGGTCGCTCTCTGTCTTCTTCGTCATAAATGGCATCATACGAAAAAACTTGCGAGCAAGAAAGATTGGAATAGCAAGGGCGAAATTATAATAACATGCTTCCAAAACGTCAAACCCCTTCGATTCGGCAAGTTGTTTTAGCTGCCTCAAACGGTACCTGCGATAATGGCCGGCCTGTTCATCATGCCA
This sequence comes from Candidatus Aminicenantota bacterium, assembly GCA_027365515.1. Lineage (GTDB taxonomy): Bacteria > Acidobacteriota > UBA4820 > UBA4820 > DSQY01 > JAEMPZ01. The sequence continues at coordinate 11,909 of DAHXMK010000219.1, read as the reverse complement.
CGACCAGAGAAGGTTGAAGGCCGGCACCGAAACCAAGAGCAATCCTCCAGGAACTAGGACGCGCCTTGCTTCATCGAGGACGGGGCGCTCGTCAGGCAAGTGCTCCACTATGTCGAGAAGCAATGCAAGGGACACTGCCGCCTCCCTTATCGGCAACTTGGAAGCATCGGCCACGATTCTCCATTGATTCTTCTGTGGCGGCCAGCCATTAAAGGAAGCTGCCGAAAGGTCGGCTGAAACCCAACGCTCAGCCAAGAGACTATATATGGATTCGTTGGCAGCCGGTCCGCAGCCAATATCCACGCCTACTTTAATTCTAGAAAGCGAATATGGGCCCAGCAACCTGACGAACAAGTCGCGTCTCCCTGCGAACCACCAGAAACGTTCTCTGCGTGCTCGAATCATGTCGAAATAATGAGGGATCATTGGCATGCGCCTCTTTGCCACCAATCGAGTAGAGCAAGCATTGTCCACAGTGGCTTGCGGTGGTCGGCTTTCATGGCGAGGTGTTCGCGCCAGAGGCGGCGGGGTTCAGCGGGATCTAGAAACGGGACGCGTCCAAGGACATCGTCTGACAGAAGATCATCCGCAAAGGGTTTCAACGGCCCGCAGAGCCAGCGGGCCATGGGAATGCCGAAGCCTTTTTTCGGCCTGTCGAGAAAGCCCTTCGGGAAGTCGCGGGCGAAGGCTTCTTTCAACAAGTGTTTGCCCCGCTTGCCTTTGAGCCGTTCGCCGGGTTTGAGGGAAAAGGCGAGACTCACGATGGCTGGGTCGAGAAGCGGCACCCTAGCTTCAAGCGAAGCCATCATGCTGGCTCTGTCAACCTTGGCTAGGATGTCTTCAAGCAAGTAGGTGTGAAGGTCGAGCCACTGCGCCTCGGTGACCGCGTCGTTCTGAGGCGAGGGAGGAATCCAGCCAACTGGCGCCGAGGTGTCCGGTGGATCAAAGCCGGGCATCAGGCGGCGAATGGCTTCGGGCGTCCATGCGCCGAGCCACGCGAAATGGCGGTTGGGCATCGCAAGCCCGGCACCGTCGCGGAATTTTCTCAGTTTGTAAGGCAGCGTTAGGTTGGCGTGAGAGACCGGCAACATCTTGTCCGCCAACGCCAGGGCGCCCCTTCCCGCCGGTCCCCAGACGGCCTCGAAAAAGCCATAGCGGTTATGAACCCAGTAGGTTGGATAGCCCGCGAAAAGCTCGTCCCCGCCGTCACCTCCAAGGGCGACCGTGACCTGGCCTCGCGTGAAGCGCGAAAGCAGCGCCGTCGGAAAAACGGAGGGGTCGGCGAAAGGCTCGTCAAGCAAAGACAGGACGCGCGGCACCTCGCCGAGAAGCTCCTTCTCGGCGAAGAGGTGCTCATTGTGGCTGAGTCCCAGATGGAGCGCCGCCTCCTTTGCAAAACGGCTCTCATCAAAGGACGGGTCCTCGAAGCCGATGGAGAAGGAGCGAACTTCGCCGCCCGCCCGTTTCATGCATGCCGCAACCACGCTGGAATCCACACCTCCGGAAAGAAAGAGGCCAAGCGGCACGTCGGAAATCAACTGCCCGCGGACCGATTGGAAAATCCGCTCCCGCAACAGCTCGGCTCGTTCCTCCGCTCGCCCCGGCAGCGCTTCTGGGATCGCCCAATGCCAATATCGGCGCGTTTCCGCGCGTCCGCCAGAAACCGCGAGCAAATGGCCAGGCAGGAGCTTTTTTGCCGACTCGTATGCGGTCAGCGGGGCCGGGACGTACTCGCAGGCTAGAAATGAAGAGATCGCCTGAAGGTCGGGCTGGCGGCTGAAGCCTGGAAAGGCAAGCAGGGCCTTCAATTCCGAGCCAAAGATGATTCCACCGTTGACCTTCCCGTAATAGAGCGGCTTCACTCCGAGGGGGTCTCGGGCAAGGATCAACTTCTTTCTGCGGCGATCGTAGAGGGCAAAAGCGAAAATCCCGTTAAGCTTTGGGAGGAACCGCTCGCCCTCTTCTTCGTAAAGGTGGACGAGAACCTCCGTGTCCGTGTGCGTCCTGAATTTGTGGCCCTTCTCCTCCAGGCTGTCGCGCAACATCTTGAAATTGTATATTTCGCCGTTGAAAATGACGACGACCGAGCGGTCCTCGTTAAAGATGGGTTGCGCGCCGCCTTCGACGTCAATGATAGAAAGGCGCCTGTGGCCCAGGCCAACGCCCTCTTCGCGAAAGAAACCCTCTCCGTCCGGGCCTCTGTGGGAGAGGCTGCCCGTCATCCTTTCTAGGACGGCATCTTTCTCTGGCGCGCTGTTCAGGAAGTAGCCGGCGATGCCGCACATCGGATCACCTTATGGGCCAGTGGCGGCTTGGTCGTGAGTCTTCCCGCGCCGGGCGGGGCGACTGCCCAACGTAGATCATGGCTGGCACTCGACAACTTCCCTCACGACGTAGGGAGTGCTTCGGGTGGAGGCAAAATAGATTCTCGTGATCAGCTCGCCCAGAAGGCCCATCATTATTAGTTGCACGCCGACCAGCCCGAAAAATATCGCCACTAGAAAGAGAGGATTTCTGTGGACCCATACGCCATAGGCGAGCTTCTGCCAGAGCGTGTAGGCGGCTAGGATGAACGACAAGAAACCGAGGCCGGCGCCGGCGCCACCAAAGACGTAGATGGGCTTCGTGAGGAAGCTCCCCATGAATTTTATGGTCATCAAATCCAAGACCACCTTGAATGTCCGGCCGATCCCGTATTTGCTCTTCCCGGCCACCCTTGGCCGGTGGTTCACCTCGACCTCCGCTACCTTGGCCCCCTGCCAGCTTGCGAGGATCGGAACGAAACGGTGCATCTCGCCGACCAGGTTGACGTTTTCGAGGACCTCTTTCCTGTAAGCCTTGAGAGAGCAGCCGTAATCATGAAGGTGGACGCCGGAGATGAATGAGATGAGGCCGTTCGCTATCTTTGAAGGCAGGATTCGGCTGAGAAAGGGGTCTTTGCGGTGGCGCCGCCACCCGCTCGCCACGTCGTAGCCCTCCTCAAGCTTGGCCAGGAGCTTCGGAATGTCCTTCGGATCGTTTTGAAGATCGGCGTCAAGCGGCACGAGCACGGGGGCCTTCGCGTGGGCGATGGCGGCTGCGAGCGCGGCGGTCTGGCCGAAATTGCGCCTGAGCAAAACGGCGCGCAGGCGCGCATCTTTCATGGCCGCTTCGCGCAATAGGGCGGGCGTCCCGTCCGACGAGCCGTCGTCAACCAGAACCACCTCGTAAGGCCGGCCTAGTGTCGCCATGGCTTGGCCTATTGCATCAAGAAGCGGCGCGACGTTCGCCTCTTCGTTGTACAATGGGACCAGAAGGCTGATTTCCAATCCATCGCGGGCGCTCACTTGCTCTCCTTTTCCTCCACGGCATCCTCGCGGGCGCTCAAGTGGTACTTCTTCACGAAGTAGCGGATGGAGCGGAAGGTTATTCCGAGCCTTCTTGCGGCCCGTACCATGACGCCGTCTTCAAGCTCCAGGGCCCTGCGTATGTAAGCGGCGCGGACGCCCTCCACGGCGTCGTTGAGCGAGAAGCCTTCTTTGGGCACCTCCATGTCGTTCGTGCCGGAAGGCATCTTGTACCCGAGAAGGCTCTCTGGGAGATGAGATGTCTCGATGCGGTCGTTGGGAGAGAGTGCCATGGCGCGTTCGATGACATTTTCAAGCTCTCGTATATTGCCGGGCCAGGCGTACGCCTCCAGCGCGGCCATCGCGCCGGATGTCAGGCTGGGCGCGCTTCGCCCGGAAGCCGCCGAAATTTTCCGGATGAAATGGCGCGCGAGGATGGGGATGTCCTCGCGCCGCTTTCTCAGGGGCGGAATCTGGAGGGTGATGACGTTTATCCGGTAGAAAAGGTCCTCGCGAAATTTCTTGTCTCGCACCATCAGTGCAAGGTCCTGGTTGGTGGCCGCCAGAACCCTTGCGTCTATGGCGTGATCTTCCGTCGCGCCTACCGCCCTGACCCGCTTCTCTTGAAGCGCCCTTAGAAGCTTGACCTGCATCATGGGGGACATCTCTCCAATCTCGTCGAGGAAGAGAGTCCCGCTCTGCGCCACGTCGAAAAGCCCCTTCTTGCTCGTGAATGCGCCCGTAAAGGAACCCTTTACGTGGCCGAACAGTTCGCTTTCCAAGAGCGTCTCCGGAATGCCGCCGCAGTTGACCGAGATGAACGGCCTTGCCGCCCGCTGTGAACGCTGGTGGGTGGCCCTGGCGACCAGCTCTTTGCCGGTGCCGCTCTCGCCCTGGATAAGAACGGTGCTAGTCGTCGGGGCGATGCGCTCGATCAGGGAGTAGATTTGCCGCATCTGGGGGCTGGCGCCTATGATCTCCCCGAAGCGGTCCTTGTCGGAAAGCTCAGCCTTGAGAAGGACGTTTTCTTCCCGAAGGGAACTTTTTTCCAGCGCGTTCTTTACGACGTGGAGAAGCTCGTCAACCTGAAACGGCTTTGTTACGTAGTCAAAAGCTCCCAATTTCAAGGCCTCGATGGCGCTCTCTGCCGAGGCATAAGCGGTCACGAGGATCACTTCGGTGGCGGAGCCATCCTCCCGGATTCTCCTTAACAGGTCGAGTCCAGAGAGGCCGGGCATCCTGATGTCGGAAATGACAAGATCGAAATTCTCCTGGGCCATCGCGGCGATCGCCTCTTCGGCGCTTTGGGCGGCTTTCGGCTGATAGCCTTCCTGGGAGAGAAGCAGCTCGACCATGCGCCGCATGCTCGCTTCGTCGTCAACGACCAGAATTCTGCTACCCATTGGCATCCCCGGCCGGGAAAAAGAGCAAACAGGTTGTCCCGCGGCCGAATTCGGATTCTACCTCCACTCGGCCGCCGTGGCTCTCCATGATCCTGTATACCATTGAGAGACCGAGTCCCGCTCCTGACGAAAAGTGGTGGCGGAAGGGCTCGAAGTTTTTTTGGATCTCGCTCTTCGGCATCCCTACTCCAGTATCCCGGACCGCAAGTATAACGTAAGGCCCCTCATGCCTCAACGATATCTCTATAGTGCCGCCTTCGGCCGGCAGCGCCTTCTTGGAGTTTTGTACGAGGTTCCAAAGGGCTTGGCGAACCTGGTCTGGATCTACTTCGGCCTCGGCCGGGGAGCCGGACAAATTCTGCTCTATCTGCACCAGTCCCTTGGCAACGGAAGGGTCCTGAGAGAAGAGCGTAATCACGCCTTGAGCGACATCCCTGAGATCAACGCGTTTGAGCTTCAGAGGGGCCGGCCGCACGTACTTCAAGAAATCGTCCAGCGTCTGGGCAAGCCTTGAGCTTTCGTTTTGAATAATGCCCAAAAGCTCGCTCTCCTTCGATTCAGGCTGCGTTTCGCGCCTTAGCATCTGCGCCGCGCCTGAAATGCTGCCCAAGGGATTCTTTATCTCGTGGGCTATGTTGGCGGCCATCTCTCCTATGGCCGCAAGCCGGTCTCTAAGGGAGAGGCTTTCCCTGAGATGAACCATATCTGTCTCGTCCCTGACCAGGGCCAGATAGCCGGTCCGCGCCCCTCCATCCAGCAGCGGAGATACGGAGAGATAAAGGCGCCTGTCATCGGCGGTGGCCAGATGAATTTCGCTGGGTTCGGAAGGCTGAAGGGGCGAGGAAAGTGAATCCTCGCTTCCGAGCGTTCTTAGCCTGTGAAAGAAGTTCCATCCTTCGGGCAAGGTCTCGCCAAGAAGCTTCCGCGCTTGGGAGTTGGCGAAAGTGACCGTGCCCCGCTGATCGGTGGTTACCACTCCACCCGAAATCGAAGAGACTATCTGGTCGTTAAGATGGCGAAGGCGAGAGAGGTCTTTCTGGACAAGCCCGAGAGTCGCGTCACTCTTTTCGAGGCGCGACGACATGGCGGTTATCAGAATCGCCACCAGTAGAAACCCAACCAGATGAGTCATCAGGCCGTAGAGCGTGGCGCCAGGAGTCGGCTGGTCGTAAGCCATCTTCACAAAACGATCGGGCTTAATCCAGTCATAAAACTGCACAAGACACAAAGCGCCATAGAGAAGGGAGTTGGCGGCGGCAAGCGTGAAAGCGCCGCGGCGCTTGAGAATCAAACCCGCGACGACGATCAATATATGATAGAGAAAAGTGAAAATTGAGGTCAGCCCGCCCGTCAGGAATGCGAGCAGCGTGACAGAAAAAGCGTCTCCGCAAAGCTGTGTGTATATGAATATGGGCCGGTTTCGAAAAGAGTGATAGACCCAGAAGGCAATGGTATAAGCAAGATTTAGGGCAAGAACCATGGCCATGAAATAGAAGAATGGCTGTATGGCCAGCTCGGTGCCCACCGTCGCTTGAATGCCAAGCGCGCTCAAGAAAAAGGTGAGCGCTATGACCATCCGGAAAACCATTAGCCGGACGGCCTGTTTTTCTAATGGCTCCATGAGTGGGTCGTCCTTAAGCTGGAAGGAGAGCCGGCGGGCCTCTAGGAGCCCGCCGGCCGGAATTGCTGCTATTGAATCTGCTGAATCAAGGTGAAGAGCGGCATGTACATTGAAATGACGATGCCGCCTATCGTGATGCCAAGGAAGACGATGATCAAAGGTTCCAGGAGGCTCATCAGGTTGGCTACCGCTTCGTCCACCTCGTCCTCATAGAAGTCAGCGATCTTCGACAGCATGGCGTCCAAAGCGCCGGTAGATTCGCCGACGCCTATCATCTGCGTCACCATTCCAGGGAAAATTTTGGATGCGATCAGAGGCTCGACCAGCGTCTTCCCTTCTTCGACCGACTTGCGCGTTTTGAAGATGGCCTCCTCCACAATGGCGTTGCCGGAGGTTTTCGCCGTGATGTTGAGTCCTTCTAAAATAGGCACTCCAGAAGAAACCAAGGTCGCGAGCGTACGGCAGAAACGGGCGACTGCAATTTTCTTTAAGACCACCCCCATAACTGGAAGAGTAAGAAGCAGCTTGTCTATGTTGTACCGTCCGCCCGCCGTACGGTAATATACTCTTGCGAGAACTGCAAAACCGATCAAAGCAAGCACCATAAGCCAGCCCCACCGGCCAAGGAAGTTGCTTATGGCAATTACAATGCGAGTAGGCATCGGGAGCTTGGCACCTAGGCCCGAGAACAGGTTGGCAAATGTCGGTATGACCTTCCACATGATCAGCGCGACGACCAGGATGGCGACAGTGACAACAACTGTCGGGTAAACCATGGCGGAACGGACGGCCGCCTTGAGCTTGACAGCCTTTTCGATGTAGACCGATAGACGCTGAAGGATCGTGTCCAAAATGCCGCCCGCCTCGCCCGCGGCCACCAGGTTGCAGTAGAGGCCGTCGAAGACCTTTGGGTGTTTCTTGAAAGCGTCGCTCAAGTTGGCGCCGGCTTCAACATCCTCCCGGACCTCGAAGAGCACCCGCTGAAAAGCTTTGTTCTGCTGCTGGCTTCCCAAGATTTCGAGACACTGGACGACCGGCAAGCCGGCGTCTATCATGACCGAGAACTGGCGGGTAAATACGGCCAATTCCTTGGAACTCACTCCACCGCCGAACTTGGGAAGAGTGAACTCTTTGCCCTTCTCCTTTATCTTGGTAGGAACGATCTGCTGTCTTCTGAGGGCCGCGATCACCGCATCCCGATTGTCGGCCGCCATCACTCCGTCAACGTTCTCGCCAGTGCGCCTGCGTCCTTGCCATTCGAACTGGGACATGGTCCCCTCCCTCTCTTCGCTCTAAGGCCTGCGCTGGGGCGCGGCCGGCCCTCTGGAAACCGCTGGGGCTGGCCCGCTCACGTTCATCTGGCGGGAGCCCAGCGTTACTCCCCTGTTGATAAGCTCCTGCAACTCGTCAGGCTGAGAGGACCGCGACATGGCGGTCTCCAGGTCCAGCTTTCCTTTGAGATAAAGATCCGCGAGCGACTGATTGAAGGTCTGCATCCCGCTTCCCGCCTGGCCGGTCTGCATGACGGAATATATCTGGTGGACCTTGTCTTCGCGGATCAGGTTTCTGATGGCGGCGTTAGGGATCATGATCTCCACCGTCAAACACCTGCCCTTGCCGTCACGGGTCGGGAGGAGCGCCTGGCAGAGGATGCCCTGCAGGACGAACGATAGCTGCGTGCGGATCTGCGACTGCTGGTGGCTCGGGAAGACGTCAATGATGCGGTTGATCGTCTCCACCGCGGAGTTCGTATGGAGAGTCGCGAACGTGAGGTGGCCCGTTTCTGCGATTCTCAGCGCCGCCTCGATCGTCTCCAGATCGCGCATTTCGCCAATCAGGACGACGTCCGGGTCCTGCCTGAGGATGCTCTTAAGGGCGTTCTTAAAAGAGAACGTGTCGGCCCCTATCTCGCGCTGGTTCACGACGCAGGACTTGTGAGGGTGCAAATACTCGACCGGGTCCTCGATGGTGACGATGTGGTCGTGGCGCTCGCGGTTGACCTTATCAACCATGGAGGCAAGTGTAGTGGACTTTCCAGAGCCGGTTGGGCCCGTCACTAGCACCAGCCCGCGAGGTTTTTCAGCCAGGCGCTCAACGACCGAAGGCAGGCCCAGTTCGGAGAATCCGCGAATCTCGTAAGGAATGGTTCTGAATGCGCCGGCTACCGCGCCGCGCTGATAAAAGATGTTGGCGCGAAATCTGGCCAGCCCTTTTATGCCGAACGAAAGGTCGAGCTCCAGGCTCTCCTCGAACTTGTGCTTCTGCTGGTCGGTCAGAATGGAGTAGCAAAGCTGCTTCGTCTCGGCGGCGGACAGCGGCTTTGTCCCTTCTATTGGAGAAAGCTTGCCGTGGACGCGGATCTGCGGCGGGGAGTTAGTAGTGACGTGCAGGTCGGAGCCGTTGTTGTCCACCATGAATTTCAATAACTGGTGAATCGAGAGAGCCATATCCGCCTCCCGCTACGCGACCGTCTCGCGAATGACCTCTTCTATGGTCGTTACGCCGCTCATTATCTTTATGAGTCCGGAGCGGCGCAGGGTGATCATGCCATCTTCGATAGCCTGCCTTTTGAGTTCGATCGCGTTGGCACCCATGAGGACCATTTCCCTCAACTGGTCGCTCATCTCCATGACTTCCATCAAGGCGACGCGCCCCTTGTAGCCGCTGTTGTTGCAAATGGGACAGCCCTTACCTTTGAACACCTTGACCTTGGCGGATTCCTCCTCCGTGAAACCAAGGTCCATCAAAGCCTTCGGGGGCATGGGGACCTCGGCTTTGCATTCCTTGCAGATGCGCCTGACGAGCCGCTGGGCCTGGATCAAGTGGACGGACGTGGCCACCAGGAACGGCTCTATGCCCATGTTCATGAGGCGGCTTATAGTGGATGGGGCGTCATTCGTGTGGAGCGTGCTCAGAACCAAGTGGCCGGTCAGGGCCGCCTTGACCGCGATTTCGGCCGTTTCAAAGTCGCGTATCTCGCCGACCAGAATGATGTTCGGGTCCTGCCTCAGGAATGCCCTCAGCGCCGAAGCGAAGTTGAGGCCGATCGCCTCCTTCATCTGGACCTGGTTGCATCCCTGAATGCTGAATTCCACCGGGTCCTCGGCCGTCATTATGTTGGTCTCCGGCGTATTGAGCTGGCCGACGGCCGAATAGAGGGTGTTGGTCTTGCCGGAACCGGTCGGCCCCGTTACGAGGACCATGCCGTAAGGCTTGGCGATGGCGTTCTCGAACTTCTTCATGCTCTCGGGCTCGAAGCCGAGCTTGGTGAGGTCGAGCTTCAACCCCTCCTTGTCGAGAAGCCGCATGACCACCTTCTCGCCGTACAAGGAAGGCACGGTAGAGACGCGGTAGTCTATCTCCTTCGCCTTTCCGTCGAGCTTGACCTTCATTTTGATGCGGCCGTCTTGCGGCAGGCGCCGCTCGGAGATGTCCAGCTTCGCCAGAATCTTGACTCTCGACGTGATCGCGTCCTTGAGTTTCAGCGGAGGCTTCAACACCTCGTAGAGGACCCCGTCTATCCTGAATCTTACGCGATAGTCTTTTTCGTAGGGCTCTATGTGGATGTCGCTGGCGCCCCTCTTAATGGAGTCGGTCAGGACGACGTTCACCAGCTTGACGACCGGCGCCTCCTCGGACGCGGCGGCGAGGCTTTCCTCGGTGATCTCGCCCTCCTCCTCCTCGACTTCGAGGTCGGAGACCTCCTGCTTGGTAATTTCGTCCATGACGTCTTTTAGCTGCATCTCGTTCGAGCTGCCGTAATAACGCTCGATCGCTTCTCTAATCGAGGCTTCGGATGCAACAACCGGCTCGACCTGGTAGCCGGTGAAGAAACGGATGTCGTCAAGGGCGAAGACGTTCGAGGGGTCGGCTATCGCCACAGTAAGCGTCGCGCCGGTCCTCTCGATCGGTATCGCCAGGTACTTCCTCGCCATGTCGGCCGGGATATGCTTCAGGATGGATTCGTCAATTTCAAAGTGTTCAAGGTGGATGGCCGGGACGGCGTACTGTTCGGAGAGGAGGGAGGTAATGTCCTCCTCCTTGACGTGGCCCAGCTTGACAAGATTGAACCCAAGACGCCCGCCGTTGGTTTTTTGGAGGTTGAGAGCCTCCTCCAACTGTTGCGGCGTCACCAGCCCCGCCTTCAAAAGCATCTCACCAAGACGTTCAGCCATCGGCAAACAAGCCCCTCAAGGGAAAAGCCAAATACACCTATGCCAGTATAAAGTCTTTTTCCGGCCTGTCAAGTCCTCGGACCATGCCTTCCCTACCTTCCCAGAGAGACCTCGGCTATCTCCTCCGGGGTTGAGGCGCAGAGGGCGAAGAGCGCCGGCTTACTCCCCCCGGAAACCGTCATCGCCAGCACCTGGGCTGGCATTGGGGCGGGAGTGGAAATCTCCAGCCACGAGTGATCCGCCTGCATTCTGAAGGATTTCACCCGGTAAGGCGGGCGCCCCTCGGCCAGAAAAAGATCCCCCCCGGAGGTGGCGATCGCGGTGCACGGTCCGGCGTGAGGCCCGGGCATGACGGAAAGCAGGTCGCCTCTGACGCCCCAGACGCTTCCGTCCGTCCCCAGCGCCACGAATGCCGTGCCGGAATCACCTTGCAGCCATACTAAGTCGGTGAATGCCCCAAGTTCCTCGCCGGCCGTCGTTTGGAGCATGAAATCACCGGTGTCCGGCTGAAACGGGGCGGAGAGAAAACGGCTAGCCTTCTCTGGCAGTGGAAATTCCTGGAGGGGGCTTGGAGAAGATGGCTGTCCGCCGGAAACGCGCACGAGCCACCCTCCGCCTGAGGATGAGCTGCTAAAGCATCCCAAGCCACCGGCCTCTTCCTCCCAACGAAGCAGACAAGCGCCGTCAGGAATTCCCGTGGCCGGCACGGAAGCCGCCTCTCCCCTTGTCTCCATCTCTATCCTTACGAGATCGCCGCCCCTTCTGACCCACAGGCCGCCAGTGGCGCCGGGCTGCCAGGCGAGGCCGCAAACCGGCCGCGAAAAGGTTAGCCAGGTGCGGGCCGTATCAAAGCGCCGCTGATCCTGGAGCGGGGGAGTGAAGGCAACGGCCAGCGTCACCGGATACCTCGCTCCCTCGGCGTTCCAAACCTGAAGGCTGAATTCGCCCGGACCTTCCTTCGAGGCTTCGAGCCACACCAGCGCCCGAAAGGTAGATGGGTCAAGCTGGGAGACGATTTCGCGGGCTGACCCTTTCAATCCGAGGCCGCTGGCCAGCACCGAGCCGTTTCCAAGGCCGTCAACTACTCCCTTTTCAATTTCATTGGGAACGCTTGACTCTCCGGCAACGGCGATGCGGCCGCCCTTCAAGTCGGGAAAGGCGGCAAGCAACCGGCCGCCCAGCGTGGCGCCAGCGGCGCGCCCTCCTCCGGAACCATCCACCACCCATTTCTGGCTTTCGCCTTTCGGCGCGGCGGTCCGGCCGGGCGCGGCGGCTTCGGTGGGAGTGGATTTTGGCGCGGGCGCGCTCGTGGTGACGCAGGCGGCGGCCGTAACAAAGAGGACGGCACCGGCGAGAATAGCCAAGCGCTTTTCTGGCGTCATGA
>DAHXMK010000032.1 GCA_027365515.1 Candidatus Aminicenantota bacterium | reverse complement strand
GCTCAACGCTGGAGCAGGCCAAAGAGGCGGACCTGCTTTTGCACGTCGTCAACGTCAGCCACCCCCTCTTCGAGGAACAGGCCGCCGCTTCAAGAAAAGTCCTCTGCGAGCTGGGCCTCGACTCGGCGCCGGCGATTACGGTGCTCAACCAGATTGACCGCGCCCCCCAGGGCCTTCTCGACAGGGGACGCGGCCTTTACCCCGACGGGATTTTCGTTTCGGCGATGACGGGCCGGGGACTGCCCGAGTTGAAAGAGGCCATCGCCTCACGGGTTCGCCGCTCTTCCCCGGGCACGGAGCTTTTCATCCCCTACTCCAGATGGCCCGATTTTCTAGCCATCCGCCCCATGATGCGCTTGCTCCGCGAGTCCTACGGCGACGAAGGGGTTGAAGTGGTTTTTCGGGCCGGGGAGGGCGTTATCGCCCAAGCCCGCGCCATGGCCGTCGAGAAGCCTTGATTTTTCTCGCACTCGGCGTGAAAATGGCTTACTTGAGAAGCCGTGCCCGGCGCCCAGCCATAAACAAATGGCGGTGCCATGCACCCATAATCCACTGCTGGATGGGAGTCCGACATGACTGTTCTGATTGACGGGGAAAATCTTAAGATCGAAGAGGTGGTGCGCGTAGCCAGGCACGGCGAGAAGGTCGAGCTGGCGCCTCGGGCTATTGAAAGAATCAAGCACTGCCGGGCGATGCTCGAAAAGAAGATCAGCGCGCACGAGATCATGTACGGCGTCAACACCGGCATAGGCGAATTCTCCGAGGTGGTGCTCACCGACGAGCAGGTGAAGCAGTTCCAGCGCTATCTCATTTACAACCATGCCGCCGGGATCGGCGAGCCGGCTCCCATCGAGCACGTCCGCGCCGCCATGACGAGCAGGATCAACGTCCACGCCAAGGGATTCTCCGGCTGCCGGCCCGAGATTCCTCTCACCTACGCGGCGATGCTCAACGCCGGCATCACGCCTGTCGTCTGCGAAAAGGGCTCCGTCGGCGCCTGCGGCGACCTGGCTCCGATGAGCCAGTGCGCGCTGTCGCTCATGGGCGAGGGCGAATGCTTTTACGAGGGGCGCAGAATGGCGACGCGGGAGGCCATGGAAAAGGCCGGAGTTCCAATACCGGGCCTGATGGCCAGGGACGGCCTTGCCGCGATCAACGGGTCGAACCTCATCACGGGCATGGCCTGCCTCGAACTTTACGACGCGGAGCGCTGGACGGCCCAAGCGGAAATAGCGTGTGCCATGAGCCTTGAGGCGCTGCTCGCCAACATGCGCCCTTACGAGCCGCGAATCCACGAGCTGCGCGGGTTCAGGGGCGCCATCACTTCGGCCTCGAATCTCAGAAAAGTGATGGCGGGTTCCGACCTCGTCACCGGAAAGCTCAAAGTCAAGGTGCAGGACGCCTACTCGATGCGCGCCACGCCGCAGGTCATCGGCGCGCTGCGAGACCAACTCTCCCACGCCAGAAAGCAGATCGAGACGGAGTTGAACGGCGTCGCCGACAATCCGATCTTCGCCTCGGACGAGGACAAGGTCTATACCGGAGCGAACTTCCAGGGAACACCAATCAGCCTTCCGCTCGACGTCGTGGGCGCCGGGGTCACGATGGTGAGCGTCCTTTCGGAACGCCGCCTCAACCGCCTTCTCAATCCGGCCTTGAGCGTAGGCCTGCCCGCCTTCCTGACGAAGGGCGCCGGCATGTTCTCCGGCCACATGCTGAGCCAGTACACGGCCGACATGCTCGTCGTGGAACAGAGAATACTTTCCGCTCCAAGCTACGTCCAGTCCATTCCCGCCGCGGCCGACCAGGAGGACTTCGTCTCCATGGGAATGAACGGCGCCCTGAAGACGAGACAGATACTCGACAATGCAAACGGCGTCCTCGCCATCGAATTCATAGCCGCCGCTCAGGGGCTCGACTTCAGGGAGTTCAGCTTCGGCGCGGGCACCAAGGCGGCTCATGCGGCCGTCCGAAAAGTTGTCGCCCACCTGGATACGGACAGGCCGCTCTTCAAGGACCACAACGCCATGAAGGCGGCGGTCGCCGCCTGTTCCGTGCTGGACGCCGTCCAGGCCGAAACGGGCCCATTGGCCGATTCGTGGTGAGATGATGCGGACTTTTTCCCTCCTGCTCCTTCTCGTCTTTTTCGCCGGGCTTCGCTTCGACGCCGAAGCGTCCACCCCGCCGACGCTTGAGCAGGTCCGGAAGCTGATGGGCATCCCCTCCTCCGGAAGCCAGCGCGGGCAAGTGGACGCGATCGGCTTCGCCTCGACCAAGGCCCAGATGGATGCCGTCTTCAAAGCGGCCGGCGCGCCGCCTCCGCCGGAGCTTTGCGGCTCGGCTCCGCCTGAAGGCGAGGCGAACGCAGCCGTCGCCGGAGTAATTTGCCCGCACGATGATTACGTCTATGCGGGGCGCGTCTACCGGGTCGTCACACCGCTCGTCACCGCTCCGCTGGTAATCGTCGTCGGAGTCTTCCACCACTACCGCCAGTTCGACTGCAGGGGCCTTCTCGTATTCGAGGACTACTCCACTTGGCGAAGCCCCGACGGGCCGATCTCCGTTTCGCCTCTTAGGAATGTTCTTTTGGAGAAACTGCCCTCCGCTGATTACATCGTCAGCGACGCGATGCACGACTCGGAGCATTCGGTCGAGGCGATAGCCTACTGGATCAAGCACCAGAACCCGAAAGTGGAAATCCTCCCCTTCCTCGTGCCGGAGATGAGCCCCGAGCGGATGGCTGAATCGGCTTCGGCGCTGGCCAAAGCGGTCGCCGAAGTGACGGGCGAAAAGAAGATGCAACTGGGGAAGGATTACCAGGTCGTGATTTCGGCGGACGCCGTCCATTACGGCGCCGATTTCGATTACACGCCTTTCGGCGAAGGCGGGGTGGAGGCTTACCAGCGCGCCGTGAGCCAGGACCTTGCGATCATCGAGGGCCCGCTCAAGGGCACGTTGAAGCCTGAAACCGTTTTCGCCATCATGAACGACCCGAAGCATCCCGACAAAAGGCGCGTCATGTGGTGCGGCAGATTCTCCGTTCCCTTCGGCCTCGCGTTCCTAAAAAGGCTTGCGGAACAATCAGACCTGCGGCTTGAAGCGCGCCCGGCCGCTTATGCCACTTCCATCGGCTGGCCCGAACTCAAGGTCGGCCCCGACGGCCCTCGCCGCACCGCCCCCTCGAACCTCTACCACTTCGTCGGCTACCCGGGCGTAGTGATCGACATCGCCGCCGCGCGCGACAAATAAGTGAGAGGTGAGAAGTTAGAAGTTAG
>DAHXMK010000018.1 GCA_027365515.1 Candidatus Aminicenantota bacterium | reverse complement strand
GTGCAGGCGCGGCGGAATCAAGGAGGCCGTTCAGTGGGCCGAAGGAAAATCGGCCGAGGCACAAAGGCTTTTGCGGCCGCTCTTATACCGGCAAGCCGGCCTTGCCGAAAGCTCGTGCCTTGCGCTTGAACGCGCCGCCTTCGGCCTTGCCTGGGCGGGTCATGACGCCCGCGAAGGGGCGAGGGCGTTTCTCGAAAAACGAAAGCCTTCCTTGTTGACAAGCCGTTAGCTGTGTGGTAGCTTCGCAACTTGGGTTTCGCGGGGGGAATGATTCCGCGATGGGGGATCCTCCGGAGGCGCAAATGGTTGAAACCTATCTGCCAATCCTGCTGATGGCCGCGCTTGCCGCCGCGTTCGGAGTCGGGCTGATGTTCGCTTCGTGGCTCCTGGGACGGATTTCCAAATCGAAAACGGATCTCACGCCTTACGAGTGCGGCCTCGACCCGATGGACGAGCCGTACAAGCGGCTATCGGTAAGGTACTACATCGTGGCGCTTCTGTTTCTGCTATTTGACGTCGAGACGTTGTTTCTATATCCGGTGGCGGCCGTCTTCAAGGACCACGCCGGCATGGCGCAGTGGCGCTTCTTCGTTTACGGCGAGATGCTTCTATTCGTGGGCATCTTGGTGGTTGGCTACATCTATATAGTTCGAAAAGGGGCGCTCAAGTGGCAGTAGCGGCACACGTTCTTGTCGCGCTAAGCGCGCCGGCGGCCACGCCGGGGTTGGAGCGAAAATGAGTTTGGACGAAATGTCCCTGGACGTTGACCAGAAGACGAAGGAAGACTGGGAACTCGTCAAGAGCGGCATCGTCATGGGGACGGTCTCCAAGTTTATTGACATGGCCCGCAAGAACAGCCTCTGGCCGATGCCCTTCGGCTTGTCGTGCTGCGCGATCGAAATGATGGCAATGGTGGCGAGCAGGTATGACCTGGCGCGCTTCGGCGCCGAGGCGATGCGCTTCACGCCGCGCCAGTGCGACCTGATGATCGTCGCCGGCACGCTGACGAAGAAGATGGCCTACGCCGCCAGGCGGATTTACGACCAGATGCCGGAGCCGAAATGGGTGATCGCCATGGGAGTTTGCACGGTCACGGGCGGCATGTTCGACTCGTACAGCGTGGTGCGCGGGATTGACCACATCATTCCGGTGGATGTGTACGTTCCCGGCTGCCCGCCGAGGCCCGAGGCTCTGATTTACGCCGTCATGAAGGTCCAGGACCTGGTTATGAAAGAACGCTGGGAGCCTGGAAAAAGACGGTTGCACGGACATTACCGGGGGCGCGATCCGAAGTACGGCGCGTTGCCGGTCCTCGAATCAGGCCCGAAGGTTCTGAACGAAGGCAATCCGGAAGAGGCCGGCAAGCCAACCTGGCGCAAGGGCTATTTTGGCGGATGAAGCGCCGTCCTTAAGAAGGCGGCCCGTGAGTGGAGCGTGACGAGTGGACCTGATTCGTGAAATCGCCGGTAAATTCCCTTCGGCCGTCAAAGAGGTTGCCGAGTACGCGGGCGAAAAGACGCTCGTTGTCGAAGCGGGGCAGGCTAAGGCGGTACTCCGATTCTTGAAGGAGGCTGCCGGTTTCGACTACCTGGCCGACGTTTCGAGCGCCCATTGGCCGGAAGAGGGGCGCATTGACGTTGTTTATTTACCGAGAAGCCTTAAGAGCCGGGAACAGGTCAGGGTCCGCGCGGCGCTCCCGGAAGAAAACCCCGTCATCGAAACCGTTTCGGACCTTTGGCCGGCGGCAGACTGGATGGAGCGCGAAGTTTACGACCTGATGGGCATAAGGTTCGACGGCCACCCGAATTTGAGCCGCGTCCTGCTTCCAGAAGATTTCGAAGGCCACCCGTTGCGCAAGGAGTACCCGATGGAAGGCGACGACGAATGGCGCAACTACCTTCCGGCGGAAGAGAAACCATGATAGCGGACGAGAAGACCGACTCCAAGGAAAGTCAATTGAAGCCATCGGGCGGCGATGCTACGAGGCTCGACCTCAACACCGAAGTGGTCACCGTCAACATGGGACCGCAACACCCGGCGACGCACGGCGTCTTGCGGATCGTGCTCACGCTCGACGGCGAGATCGTTTTGAACGCCCAGCCGCAAGTCGGCTATCTCCACAGGGGCATCGAGAAGATTTCCGAAACGCTGACGCTGCACCAGGCGATTCCCTACACCGACAGGATGGATTATCTCTCTCCGATCAGCAACAACATTGGTCTCGCCGCCGCCGCCGAGAAGCTGATTCAGTTCCAGATTACCGAAAAATGCCGCGTGATGCGGGTCGTCTGCTGCGAGATGGCGCGCATTTCGAGCCACATCCTCTGGCTCGCCACCACGGCGCTTGATGTCGGCGCGGCGACGGTTTATTTCTACGCGTTCACCGAGCGCGAAAAGTACTATGACGTATTTGAGAAGATGACGGGCGCTAGATTCACCGTCTCCTACGGGCGCATCGGCGGACTTTCCCGCGACTGGGAACCGGGGCTTCAAGACGAGATTCTCGCCCTTGTCAGGAATACGCCCAACGCCGTCAAGGAGTGCGAGAATCTTCTTTCAAGAAACAGAATATGGATCGAGCGCAACCAGGACGTAGGGCCGATCAGCGCCTCGGACGCCGTAGCGCTCGGCCTCTCGGGGCCGAACCTCAGGGCCAGCGGGGTCGAGTGGGACATCCGCAAGGCTTACCCCTATTTCGGCTATGACCGCTACGACTTTGAAGTTCCGATAGGGGAGCACGGCGACTGCTACGACAGGTACCTCGTCCGCATGGAGGAGATCAGGCAGAGCGTCAAGATCATCGAACAGGCGCTCAAGGAGTACGACCCGTCCAAGCCGCTCTTCCCGGAGGACGAGCAGTCGCGCAAGGTGTTCCTGCCTCCAAAGGAA
>DAHXMK010000411.1 GCA_027365515.1 Candidatus Aminicenantota bacterium | reverse complement strand
GCGAACCTTATACCGGTCGAGGTGGCCTTACGGATGGGCGCTGACGTGGTGATAGCGGTTGACGTCTCCTCCAACATAAGCGACTCGCAGGATTTCAGCAGGACGGGCAGCGCGATCAGCCTCAGGGCCGCGGCGATTCAGGCCGAAACGGCGAAGAACCTTGAGTCGCGCTTCGCCGACGTCGTCATCAAGCCGGCCGTCTCCGACGTCCACTGGGCACAGTTCGCCCTCTATGACACGATAATTCCCAGGGGCTCGGCGGCCGCCACGGCTTGCCTGCCCCAGATAAAGAAAACGATTCGCCGGGCCTGGCTGCATAAGCCGCTCTGGGCGGCTTTCGGCAGAAAGTGGTCCGTCAATTTCAGGAGGACAAAATGAACGCGAAGCGATTGATTGCTTTCGGCGGAATAGGTTGCTTGGGCGTCATCGTTCTTCTCGTGGCCGGCATCATCGTGGCCGGCGTCCTGGCGAAACGGGCGCTGAGCCCGGAGAAGGTCAAGCCGATGGTCGAGCAGAAGCTCTCCGCCGCGCTCGGCAAGCCGGTGACGGTCGGTTCGATAGGCTTCTCCTTCTTCCCGGTCCCCAAGGTGGTGGCGTCGGACATCAAGGCCGGGAGCGCTGGAAGCGCCGCGCCGTCACTCTCCCTCAAATCGGTCGAAGTCATCCCGAACATCATGTCGCTCTTCTCCGGCGCCGTCATCATAGACAAGGTCGAGCTCAAGGGCGTCGACGCTTCGGTTTTGAGGGACAGGAGCGGGCGCTGGATATTGCCGGTATCACCGCCGTCCGACACGCCGGCGCCAGGCGCTTCGTCAGGCCCTTCGCCCATCGTGCGCGACATTCGCTTGAGCGGCTCGACCTTCAGGATGGTTGACCAAGTGATGAAGTCCCCCTCCGGCTCGCATGAGGTGGCCGTCGTCAGCGACATCGCCGCAAGGATTTCAGCCGAGGGCGGCACCGCCAAGATCGAGGAGATGGATGCAAAGCTAGGCTCGACTGGCGTGAAGGGCTCCGCCGAAGTCGGCTCCAAGGAAACCGTGCTCAAGATAGAAGCCAATAGTCTTGAGAACAGGGACCTGCCCGCCCTTATGGCCCTCATCGGAATGGAGCCGATAGCCGGACTCTCAATTTCCGGCAAAGTCCCGCTTAAAGCCGAACTGCACATACCGTCGGGCAACGAGCCGATCTCGGCCACCGGCCATGCCTCCGTCGAGAAGCTGAAGCTCGGGACGATGGAGATCGGGAAGGTGGAAGCCCCGTTCCAGCTTTCAAGGGGCGTTGTAACCCTGAAGCCCTTCACCTTCGAGGCATACAAAGGGCGCGAAAAGGGGACGGTTTCGCTGAACCTGAACAGGACGCCGTTGAGCTATTCGATCCACACGTCGCTCGACGGGCTCGACGTTAACGATGCGTTGAGCGCCAACACGA
This sequence comes from Candidatus Aminicenantota bacterium, assembly GCA_027365515.1. Taxonomy (GTDB): domain Bacteria; phylum Acidobacteriota; class UBA4820; order UBA4820; family DSQY01; genus JAEMPZ01. The sequence goes on along the minus strand of DAHXMK010000411.1, from coordinate 3,049 downwards.
GCGCCAAGGATTTCCTCTACGGCACCGCCAAGGCCGACGGCGATGTCCACGGCGCCGGTTTCGACCAGGGAGCGCTGACCAAGAACCTCGGCGGCGACGCCTTCATTTCCGTCGTTGACGGAATGCTCAAGAACTTCCCGCTGCTTGCCCGCATCAACCAGGCGCTGCACATCACACAGGGCAACGACAAAGACACCAAGTTCGACAGCCTCACCGGCCACTTCGCGATCGCCTCCGGGAAAGCCCACACGGAGGACCTTCTGCTCAAGGCAGGCGAGCTCAACGTCGCGGCGAAAGGCGACGTCAACCTTAACCTGACCCTTGACATGAAGGGCACGGCCACCTTCTCGCCCGCCAAGTCCAAGGAGCTTACGCACAGCCTCTCCGAGCTGTCGCGCCTCACCAATGACAAGGGCGAGCTCGAGCTGCCGCTGGTCATTTCTGGACCCATCTCCTCGCCGAACATCAACGTTGACATAACGGGAGCGTTGAAGAAGGGCGTCACGGGAGAAATCAAGGACAAGCTGAAGGACAAACTGAAGGGGCTCTTCGGCGGATGACCTACGGCGCCGTGGCCGGATAAGGCGAGGCGGATGCAAAGAACTGGCGGACGTAAACGGCCGCGCGAATCCATGCACGGCCGCCAGCGGTCTGTCGGCCGTGGGAGAAATTCAAAGGAGCAGGCCATGCAGCTACCGGCTATCGCGTTCGGGATCACGGACTGGTCCACGATTGAGAGCGTCGAATATAAGGGCGAAACGGGCTCGGCCTATTGGCGCACTAAGCAGTTTGGCGGCGTGCGCGTTAGAATGGTCGAATACACTCCAGGCTATCTCGCCGATCACTGGTGCGAGAAGGGCCACATCATTCTCTGTCTCGACGGAGAGATGACGACTGAATTGAAAGACGGCAGACGATTCGTCCTTGGGCCCGGCATGAGCTACCAGGTGGGCGACGGCCAGGATGCCCACCGTTCTTACACTAGCCAGGGCGCGAAGTTGTTTATCGTTGACTGAGCCGTTCGCGCCAGCTATGGCGGCAAGCCCGTTCCGGCGCCCGTTCGCCTCTACTCGTAGTAATGGTCGCCGGTTTTGAGGCGTTCGAGATAGAGGACTTCGCATGAGCCGTCGCCCGTGTCGCTTCTTGAGAGCGACGAGTTCCACCAGCAGTTGAAGCCGCCCTTCTTGCCTGTAATGAAGACGAGCTTTCCCGTCAGCTCCGCCACGTCGCCGGAATGAAGCGACTTGGCCGCTTTGGCGAGGTTCGGAGTAGCCGGAATGACATGGGTGTTCGACGAGTAGCGGGCGACGAAGGCGTTCGTCCGCGAGAAGCCTGGACCATACTGCCACCAGTACCAGCGCCCGCTCTGGGACCAGTCGAGCTGCTTGTAGAGACCGTCCTTCAACAGCTCACCCCAGGCCATGGCGACATCGCACGGCGAGAGCAGCGACTGCCATCCGCCGTAATAATTCTCGCGGCTCAAAACCAGGCCGCGCAAAACATACGAGGCCTTCGGAACGAGGACGAAGTCATAGCCGCCTCGGCTTATCTGTATCGGCTCGGCGCTTTCGAGCGTCTCCTGCGTTGGGTCGCCGGACGTGTCAATCGGATCGGGATCATAGCCCGATGGAGCCGCGCCGCAGCCGGCTAAAAGGAGAATGAAGGCGGCAAACGATCCGGCCCTGAACATTCTTGCGAGCAATTGCTTCTCCTCATACCATTACCAGGCCTCTTTGGATTTGACGGCGGTTTCAAGGAACCACAAAAAAGGTTCAACCAAAAAGCTGTGAAATAGTACCGTGCGTTTGTTTTCGGCGCTTCCCATCCACCGCCGCTCCATCAATCGCCGGAAACCATCCATCTTAGGACAGTCTCCGCCGTCTCGGCGGCCGAGCCTTTGTTCGAGGCGACGGCGCGGCTCGCCGCGCCACCCATGGACTCTCGCAGGGAGCCGCCGCCAAAGAGTTTTGTCAGCTCGGAAGAAAGCTCCTCCGGCCCGCTCACCCTGACGGCGCCGCCCGAGGCCAAAAGCATTTCGACCGGCTCCTTGAAGTTTTCCATTGACGGCCCGAAGAGGACGGGTTTGCCGAGAAACGCCGGCTCGACGGGGTTCTGTCCCCCTAAGGCCACCATGCTGCCGCCGACAAAGGCCGCCTCTCCAAGGGAGTACGCGGCCCAAAGCTCGCCGATGGTATCGAGGATCATCACATCCCACTCGCACCGTGGTTCCTCGGTTTTCCTGACGCAATTCAACCCGAGCCTCTTTGCCTCTTCCATCGCCGCGGCGGCCCTGCCCAGGTGGCGCGGCGCCAATATCAGTTTCGCCGTCGGGATATCTCTTCTCAATCGCGAATGGGCCTCCATCACGAGGCGCTCCTCGCCTTCTCGAACGCTCCCCGCGACCCATATCGGCCCGGCCGGCTCCGGGATCAACCGCTTCAAGGCGAGCTGCTGCTTCAAGAAAGAGGCGGGCGGCTCCAGGTCGTACTTCATGTTACCGGTGACGGCGATCTTTCCTTCGGAAACGCCGAGCTTTTTGAATCTTTCGGCCTGCTCCTCGGATTGGGCCGCAACGCGGACATTTTCAAGGCAACGGCCTAAGAGCCCCTTGAAGGCCAGCGTCCTTCCGAGGCTTTTGTCCGAAATCCTGGCGTTCACTATGATGACGGGAACTTTCCGCCTGGCCGCTTGCCGCAAGAAACCCGGCCACAGCTCGGTCTCCACGAGGATGACGCACGCCGGATTGACGCGGTTGAGCGCGGTTGCCGCCGCGAAGGGTACGTCGGCAGGAAAGGCGCCGGGGCGTTGCTCTTCTTTTTCGAGAAGGCCGAGCCCCGCCGAGGTTGTTGACGTCACGAAGATTGGAATCCCACGTTTGCCGAAGATCTCGCCTAGCCTCGACGCCAGCTTGGCCTCGCCGACCGAGACCGCTTGAATCCAGATCGGCCCGTCTGAGCGGCGCGGAAGCAGGCCGAGCCTCTCGCGGAGCCGCCCGCCCTGTCGAAGCCACAGGAATGCCAGCCAGAACGGAGCAGCAAAGGCGGTGAGA
>DAHXMK010000393.1 GCA_027365515.1 Candidatus Aminicenantota bacterium | reverse complement strand
CCCAGTCAGGGCAGGCCTGGCCGCAAAGCCTGGCGATTGGCCATACAGCGCCATCTTCCCGCAATGGTAGGGCGCATTTCGGCATCTGGAGATGCCTCCCACGGCGGGACATTCGCCCCTGTAGGAGGGTTCTCCAGAACCCGATTGCCTTTGTGGGAGGGCTCTCCAGAGCCCGATCGCGCAGGGATTGCCGCTATCGGCATCTGGAGATGCCTCCCACAGCGGAACATTCGCCCCTGTAGGAGGGTTCTCCAGAACCCGATGTGGGAGGGTTCACCAGAACCCGATTTTGTAGGAGGGTTCTCCAGAGCCCGATGGCCTTGCCTTTCCGCGGAGGTACAGAGGATTTCTGGGGGGCGTTGTCAAGCGCGCCTCTGTCGCCCGCGCAACAAGCCACTACGAATGGTTCAAACCAAAGACGGAGGCCAGCTTTAGACCGAGCTCAACTTTGTTCCATGTCCTCGGTGCCATCGGCGCCTTTAAGGCAAATATAATTCCCCTCAGTGCCTCAGCGCCTCCGTGGTTCATCCTTCATGCTTCCTCGCCTGCGCGGGTGCCTCGCGCGCAACGGCTCGCTTCTTCCCTCCGCCCGGCCCTTAATCAGTGCCTTGATTTCTGGAAAGGCCGCGATCTTCTCCCAGACCCAATCGGGGCTGTTGGCGCGGCAGTAGTAGAGAGCGCTAAGCCCCTCTTGGCGGATTTTCGCCGCCCTGCTTTTTGATCCGCTTTCGGCCGCCTTCTGATAGAGAAGCCCCCAAAGCCTCAACCCCCAAACACCTGCAGGCGCCTTTCGAAGAAGCGGCCACCCAATTGACAAGGCACTCTTGTCTCCAGTGGCAAGCCGTGCATAAACCCAGCGCACCTTCTCTTCATGAGAAAGGGATTCGCCGCCGAGATCCGGCGGCGCTCCACCATGAAGGAACCAGTGAAGAAGCTTTGCATCCGGCGTCAACTCTGCGTTCTTGGGTGTCTGCGCAAGCAGGACAAGAAGCCCCTGCAGAGGCCTCTCGTTAGCAGCGGATTCCAAAAGCGTTTTTCTTCCTCCCGCCGCCTTAACCTCCATTGCAAAGCGGTCTTCAAGCCCCAGGTCATGAAATTGCCGAAGCTTTTCGAAAGCGACGGCAACCATGTGGCGCTTCTCGCCAAGCTTGGCGCAGGAGCACTCAGCTTTTTCGGAGAGACTAAAGGCACGCGAGTATTCGGTTTTCAAGAACGCCACGTGTGCGAGTGTTTGCGTTACAAGGGCTTCCCAGTACACGTTGCCCTCGTGCGCTGATTCAGCCCAAACTCGGCCTGCCGCCTCTTCCGCGAAGTCCAATTGCCCCAGTGCCGTCCAGGTTAGTGCGAGACTGGAAAGCACCTGCCGTTCCAATTCGCGCAGCGAGAGAGCTTTAGAAAGGGAAAGGGCGCGCTTTCCCACCACGGCCGCCCTGGCGTAATGGCCATGTTCGTAACAAATCGAAAGCAAGTTCCCTGCTGCAATTGCTTCATGACGCGGAAGATTCGCATGCTGGGCGCCACAGAGCGCATCAGCGTACCTTGCCGTTGCCCGTGCTATGTCGCCGTCTCGCCAGGCAACCAGTCCCAGGTTTGCCAGCGCCATGACGCGAAAGATGGCCTGGCCTTTTCCTTTTGGCAACGCGAGCGCCTCTTCGAGGCACGCCTTGGCCCTATCAAGCTGGCCAGTGGGACCATAGATTCTGCCAACGAGATTTACCAATCCTTTACCTACGCCTATGAAATCGCCGGCTTGCCTGCAAAATTCGATTCCTTCAAGTAGCGCCTTCTCTGCTTGCTTCAAATCTTGTTTCCGCGTCAATGCATCAGAGAGATAGTTCCGGAGACGGCCGCGAGTGGCAAGCGGCAGTTCTTCGTCAAATAACCTCACTCTTTCAAGCAACTCCGATGCGGTCTCTCCTTTCCCCAAATTCCAACAGACGTCCATCAATGAAAAGGCGTCTTCGATCTCTTCGCTGACGGGGGTGAGGTCGCGGCAAACGTATTCGAGATGTTCGAGGGCGGCGACGTTGTCGAAGCGCTTGGCGGCGTCGCGGCCGGCGAGGCGGTGATAGTGCTTCGCCTTCGCCTCGTCGCCGCCCCCTTCGGCGTGGCGCGCCAGCACCGGGAAGAAAGAGGGGGCCGATGCTTCGGGCAGTGCCTCCAAGAAGCCGAGCGCCTTGAGGTGCGTCTCGCGCTTCGTCTCGAATGGCGCCGCTTCGTAAACGGCGGACTGGACCAGCGGGTCGGCGAAAACCTTATAGGGGCGCGCGCCGTGGGGCGCCGGAGCGAGAAAACCGGATCCCTCAAGCCTTGCAAGGATCGCGGCGAACCCCGCCTCTTCCATTCCAGAGACGTGGCGTAGCATCTCGACCGAAACGGAGAAGCCGAGGATGGCGGCCTCGCGCAACAGAAGCCGCTCCTCGGGCTCCAGTGCCTCGACGTTTCTCAGGTAGAGCGCTTCGAGGCTTCCCGGAAAGGCGGCGGCGAAGAGCCTGTCCTCGTCTATTCTGAGACGCCCGCAGGCGCCCTCCGAAATAAGCCTTTCCCTGCGAAGCGCGTCAACAAGGGCAAGCGCGGTTCCCGGGTTTCCGCCCCGCCGCTCCATGAACCACTTCAAGAGCGCTTCGGAGGGTTTCTCGATGTTGGCGGCCTCTTCGAGCAATCGCCCCGTCTCTTCGGGAGATAGGGGCGCCAGTTCCCTCTCGTCCACTTTCGCCGCAAGCTTTTCTTGGATGGGGACACAGGGTCTTGAAAAAAGGACGATCCGCCACGGCGCCCGCTCCGCCTCTTCAAGAAGGACCGCCAGCAGTTCAACCGAAAGAGAATCGGCCCACGAGATGCCGTCAAGGATCACCACGCGCTCGCCCATGCGGCTCAAAAGCCTCGCGAACATGGCGAAGGCGGCGTCGCGTTTTTCCTTCGGGCTCAATCCTTTCGTCTCGCGCCTCTCCTCTTCCGCCAAGCCCAGCAGCGGGTTCAAGAGCGGCGCGAAGCCGGACGCTTCATCCGCCAGAGCGGCGTCGCGCGCCTGCGCCACTACTACGGGCGGGTCGTGGCGCGTCGCGCCAATAAGCCTCAGCGCGATAGGACGCCACGCGCCGTAAGGAACCGAAACGTGAAACGGCGAAACCGCCGAGACGGCCAGCGGAATCTCCCTGACCCTGGTTTCGGCCGCCAACCTCTTGGCCAGGGCCGACTTGCCCGATCCGGCTTCGCCCGTAACCAGCAACGGCTTCACACGCTGGTCGAAGAGTGACTTTTTCAGCTCCGTCAGAATGGTCTCTCTGCCGAAGAGCGCCATCTCCTCGCCGTGGACCTCTTCCGCCTTCTCCCCTTCCAGAAGATAGACTTGAACCGGCTCCGACTTGCCCTTGACGCGGATCGGTTCCAGCGCCTTGAAGTGAAGCGCGCCGCCGGCCGCGCCCGCGACCGCTTTTGAGACAAGCGCCGTGCCTGGAGCAGCGGCTGCCATGAGCCTCGCCGCCATATTGATGCCGTCGCCCATCACCGTGAACTCGCGCCGCGACGGCGAACCGACCGGCCCTGAAAAGAGCGGCGCCGAAGTGATGCCGGCCTTCAAGATAATTCCAG
>DAHXMK010000390.1 GCA_027365515.1 Candidatus Aminicenantota bacterium | reverse complement strand
CTCCCCGCGAATCAGTCTCACCTTGCGTTTTTCAAGAAGGAATTCGACGCCGCCGACAAGCTTGCCGACGCATTTCGACGAGAAGTTTCTGAGCACCTCAAGGTCGAAAGAAATCCCGTCCAGCTTGATCCCCATTTCACGCCAGGCTTTCTTGCGGTCGAGAGGCTCCGTTGCTGAAAGGAGCGCCTTGGTTGGAATGCAGCCCCGGTTGAGGCATGTTCCACCAATCGCCTCCTTTTCCACGAGCGTAACCGAAAAGCCTTTTCTGGCGGCTTCCAGCGCCGCCGCGTAGCCGGCCGGCCCTCCGCCAATAATTAGCACTTCGCACGATTCAGCCATGGTCAACCCTTATACGTGATATTCAGCGATGAATTTGTCGCATCTTCCTTCAGTGGAGGAGAAAAGTGAAAGACGCGGGGTTCGTGGTACTTGTTCTTCCGCCCTCCGTGGCCGCCACGGAGAAAACCGAGTTGCTTTGTGGATTGTCGGACATTCTCTTCTCGCGTCACTTTCTTTCTTCCTCCGTGTTATTCGCACCTTGTGGTGAATCAAAGCGCAAATTAAACGAACGTCCCGGCGTGGTAGGAGCTTCTTACTAGAGGCCCCGCAAGAACGGCTTTAATGCCGCTGGCCTTTGCCTCAAGGCGAAGCTCGCTGAACTCCTCCTCCTCGTAATACTTGACGACCGGATGGTGAAGGCGCGACGGCTGTAGGTATTGGCCGATCGTCAGGCGGCTTATCCCGGCTGAGGCCAAATCTCCAAAGGCTTCACGCAGTTCTTCCCTCGTCTCGCCGAGCCCAACCATCAGGCCGCTCTTGACTGGAATTTCCGGCGCCATCTCCCGCGCCCTCGCCAGAACCGCGAGCGACCTTTCGTAGCGGGCCTTCGACCGCAAGCGAGGCGTCAGGCGCCGCACGGTCTCTATGTTGTGGTTGAAAACGTCCGGCGCGGCTTCTAGGACGGTTCTCAGGCAATCGTCCCTGCCGGAAAAGTCCGGCGTGAGCACTTCGACCTTTACGCCGGGAATGCGCCCCCGTAACGCTACGATGGTCTCCGCGAAAGCTCCCGCGCCTTCGTCGGGAAGGTCGTCACGGCAAACCGACGTGACCACGACGAAGCGCAGGTTGAGCGCCAGGGCCGCATCCGCGAGGCGCCCCGGCTCGCTATCCTCCAATGGCCCGGGCCTGCCCGTCGAGACATTGCAAAAGCGGCAAGCGCGAGTGCAAGTATCGCCTAGAATCATAAATGTCGCCGTTCCTTCGGCGAAGCAGGCGCCTTTGTTCGGACAGGCCGCCGAGGTGCAGACGGTGTTGAGATTCTTCTCGCGAATGGCTTTCAACACCTCGCTCGCCCTCTCGCCAACGGCCAGGCGCCGGATGTTTTCCGCGTACCACTTTGGCTTTCTGGCATACTCTGGCAAGGCGCCTCCCAAGGGGTTATAGAATATGCCACGCGCCGCGCCAATTCAAGCGCGCGCCGCAATGCGCTTCGCAACTAGAGAGTGAGTTAATGGCTACGCGAGCCCGGATTCGCATTTGGAAAGTTTCTACCAGGGCGATCACCATAGCGCCAGCGCGTCCCAATGGCGCAGCTTATTGACCCGCAAATGGCGCGCCTATAAAATCGCGGCTGGGGGAGTTATGGAGAGTCCAATTGAAGTGAGCGCGGTTCGCGTCCGGGATCTTGCGTGGACGTTCTTCAAGATCGGCGCCACCTCCTATGGCGGGCCCGCGATAGTGGGGCGCATTCGCGAAGTGTGCGTCCTTCAAAAGAAGTGGCTGTCGGGCGGGGAGTTCGAGGAGACTCTCGCTTTCTGCCAGACGCTGCCTGGGCCGATAGCGGTCCAGACGGCGGCTCACATAGGATGGAGAAAAGCCGGCAACCGCGGCCTCTTCGTCTCTCTGGTAGCCTACATCCTGCCGACTTTTCTGCTGATGCTTCTGCTTTCGTGGGCCTATTTCAGGTTCGGGGGAGTTCCCCTCGTCGGCTCCATTTTCAAAGGGCTGGGAGCAGCGGTTGTTGGAATCGTAGCCCAGGCCATCCTCGGCCTCGCGAACTCGGCGCTCAAGGATTTGAAGGGGATTCTTATCGCCTGTCTCGCCGCTGGAGCCCTTCTTCTTGGAATGAGCGCCTTGCTGGTCCTCTTGGGCTCGGCGCTGGTGGCGGTTGTATTGAAGGCCGGGCGTCCGCGTACACGGCCGCCTGAGGCCGCCGAGCGACGATCGAGGCCCGCATGGGAGTGGCTCGTCGCCTCCGCGCTGATTTTCGCCGCGGCGGCATGGCTCTGCGGGCGCCTTAACCCTAAATTGCCGGAACTGGCCCTGGTCATGGCGAAGGTTGACCTTCTCGCCTTCGGCGGCGGCTATACCGCGGTCGCATTGATGTTCGATCTGGTAGTACACGGCCAGGCATGGCTGGCGCCTAAAGCTTTCGTTGACGGGCTCGCGTTGAGCCAGGTGACGCCTGGGCCCGTTATCGTCAACGCGACCTTCATCGGTTACGCCGTGGGAGGCTTCCTGGGGGCGGCGGTCGGCACGGCGGCTGTCTTCATGCCGTCGGCGCTGCTTCTCGCGGCGCTCGCTCCATATTACGAGAGGCTGGTCGCCCTTCCGGTAACCGGGGCGCTGGTCCGAGGGCTCCTGGCCGCCTTCATCGCGCTGCTCTTTCAGGTGCTCTGGAGGGTGGCGTCTGAATCCATTGTTGACGTTCCTGCTGCGGCCATTGCCGTCACGGCCTTTGTACTGCTCATCAAGAAAGTTAACCCGCTCTGGATCATCGCCTGCGCGGCTGCTCTTTCTCCGTTCCTCTTCAAATGACCTGGCGGCAAATGAAAAGGGAGAGGGCGAACCCTCTCCCCGGTATTTCATTCGCCGGCTTGCCGCTAGAACTTGTAGGAAACGTACGCGCGGAATATGTTGGCGTTGTAATTGGGCACGGTGGCCGAGAGATAGAGTGACTTGTTGGCGCTTGGATCGAGCCATGCCATGTAAGGCTGCATCACGTCCGTCGCCCAGTTGGCCGCGTCATACTTCTGCCACCAGTACTGGAAAGCAGCCGAGAGGTTCTTGTTGAACTTCCACTGCAGCTTCGTCTTCCAGATGGTCAGCTTGTTGAAGATCTGGGGGTACCCGAAGTACTGGGTACCGGCAGCGTTCGGGAAGTAGCCATCGCCCTGGTAAGCGCCACCGGGAACGAAGGTGAAGGCCGAGTCGCTAGTGCCTTTTGAGTAGGTCAAATCCGACGAGATTTCGAGCTTGTCGGAGATAGGCCTGTAGAGCACGCCGAAGGTGTAGGTGTCAACCTTGTCCTCGGTGCTGTTCCACCAGTTATCGAGCGGGTTTCCAGGAACCGAGACGCGGTATTCGCTCGCCATGTCGTAGTTGTACTTCTCGTACATGTAGGAGCCGTAGATGGAGAACTTCTCGCCCAAAGCATAGCTGACGTCAATGCCGTAGTTGTCGTACTTGCATCCCGTGCGGCCGAAGGTCGAATCGGGATACTTGTCCTTGGAGTACTGGGTCGAGAGAGTGACGGCCAAGTCCGATGTAGGCGTGAGCGTCAGCAGGGCGTTGTACTGCGTCGTGTCCCGCCGCCAGATGTCGAACTGGGAAGAGTAGTCGTTCAGCGCGGCGTCCTCGTTTATGGCGCCGACGTCGTTCTTGATGTCCGAATAGGAGGCGCGGAAGGTGACCCATTCGGCGAAGGTGAGGTCCAAAGTCCCCTTCCAGGTCTTCACCGTGTTGTCCTCGTACTCCCTGAACTGGTGGTCCATCTTGTCGTGGGTGTACTCGAGGCCCAAGCGAACCTGCTGGATGGGGTCAAAGTGCACCTCGCCACCCCAGGTAGTCTTCTTGTATCCGATAATGTCGTTCGAGTAAGGCCCGTTCAACTCGGTAACGGTGTCCGCCGCCACGTAGTTCGGGAAATCTATGACGGGGGACTTGTTGTCCAT
>DAHXMK010000382.1 GCA_027365515.1 Candidatus Aminicenantota bacterium | reverse complement strand
GTACGCACGTCGCTCGAGGGGGTAGGCGGCGCCATCGGCGTGTCGCTCGAGCACGCAACGGACCGCGACGAGAACGCAGCCCCCGTCGCCACCGATCCCCCGGCGGTGCTCACCGTCGACGAGCTCGCCCATCTGCTCCGTGTCGAGCGCAAGACTGTCTACACACTGATCGCCCAAGGCGAGCTGCCAGGCGTGCGGCGCGTCGGCCGCTCGATCAGGATTTTTCGCCAGGCGGTGCTAGACTGGCTGGCTTCGGGCCAAGGCCGCGTTTCGCGCTCGCGGAGGACGAAATGAGCGTGAGACGCCGCAAGTGGCGCGACCCAAAGACGGGCGCGCTCAAGGATTGCTGGATGATCGACGTGGTGGTGGAGCACAAGGACGGCCGCAGGGAGCGCATCCGCAAGGTCGCGCCCATTCAGAACAAGCGCGCGGCCGAGCAGTACGAGCGCGAGATGCGCATCGAGCTGCTGGAGGGCGCCACGCCGAGAAAGGAGGTGCAGGAACCGAAGGTCGAGGCTCCCAAGTTCGCGGCCTTCTCGGACCAGTTCATCAAGACGTACGCCAAGACCAACAACAAGCCGAGCGAAGTGGCGACCAAGGAAGCCGCGCTCAAGAACCACCTGGTGCCGGCCTTCGGCAAGCTTCGGCTCGACGCCATCGGCCCCGAACGCATCGAGGCCTTCAAGGCCGAGAAGCTCGAGGCGAAGCTCTCGGAGAAGACGATCAACAACTTCCTGACCATCCTACGGCGCATCCTCGCGGTCGCCGCCGAATGGGGGAAGATCAAGTCGGTGCCGCACGTGCGGTGGCTCAAGGTCCCGCCGCCCGAGTTCGACTTCCTCGCCTTCGACGAGGCCCGAAGGATCGTGCTGGCAGCGGACCCGGAGTGGCATGCCATGATCATGCTTGGCCTGCGCTGCGGGCTGAGGCAGGGCGAGCTTTTGGCGCTGCGCTGGGACGCGGTGGATCTCGTGGCCGGCAGGCTCATCGTGAAGCGCTCGGTCGCTCGCGGGATCGTCGGCACGCCGAAGAGCGGCAAGTCGCGTGAGGTCCCGCTCTCGGACGACGCGCTCGCCGCCTTGAAGGCGCACCGGCACCTCAAGGGCGAGTTCGTGTTCTGCAACGAGCGCGGGGGCATGCTCACCAGGGGCGAGTGCAAGCACCCGCTCTGGCGCGCCTGCAAACGCGCGGGGCTGCGTCGCATCGGCTGGCACGTGCTTCGTCACACGTTCGCGAGCCATCTCGCCATGCGGGGCGTTCCGCTCAAGGCCATCCAGGAACTCTTGGGCCACGCGACGATCGAGATGACGATGCGCTACGCGCACCTGTCACCGGACGTTCGTCGAGACGCCGTCAAGCTCCTGGACGATCATGGCCACGGCACATATGCGGCACATGAGGCAGCAGGAGGGCAGAATCAGTAGAAATCGTCGAGAAAACATGGTGGAGGCGCCGGGAATCGAACCCGGGTCCGAAGGCCTGTCCTCCGAGCATCCTACGCGCATAGTCGGTGTTTGATATCGCTCGGTTCGCGCCCGCCGACAGGCCCTCTCCAAGCTAGCCACTCCTAAGTTTTCGCCTTCACCCCCAAGCAGCACTGGGGATCGGCTATCCGGTTCGTTGACGCCCTACCAGAAGCACCGGAGGCCTTCTGTTCGGACGGCTAGCTGTTGTTAGGCAGCCAGCGCGAGCGAGTTATCGTTCGCGGTTCTTTTCGCTCAAGGGATTTACGTGGTCCCAAGCACCCACGGCAACGCAGCTCGAATTCCAAACACCCCCGTCGAGACCGAATCGCCCCCGAACGAGGAACGCCGTCAATGTAGCCGCCGCCCCGCCAGAGTCAACCGCCGCACCTTTGGCTTTTGACCTTTGACCTTTGCCTTTTGCCTTCCCTACTCTTCAGCCGTGGAAAGCGGCGTCCGCAGAATCGTCATCGCCTTCGCCATCCTCCTGGGCGTCGTCGGCCTGGCCTCCATCGGCTTCACCGTCCTCGGCCACGGCACCTGGTCCTTCGAAGAAGCCGTCTACTTCGCCCTCATCACCGTCTCCACCGTCGGCTACGCCGAGATGCACGACGTCGGCGCCGTCAAGGGCGCCCGCGTCCTCACCGGCCTGCTCATCATCTTCGGGTCCGGCGCCCTCGTCTACTTCCAGTCCAACATCAC
>DAHXMK010000370.1 GCA_027365515.1 Candidatus Aminicenantota bacterium | reverse complement strand
AGGAAGCGCGGTCGAAGAGCGCCTGCCACGCGGTCATCCCCGCCAGCGGGATCGAGGCCGCCTCGACGTGGCTGATCTCCTCGGGCTTGAATGTGACTATGGAGGAGTTGACCACGTGGTACTCGGCGTAGGCGCCGGGCTCCATCAGTTCGGGCGAATAATAGACGGCGTCTCCCGGGACGAAATCGGTAACGCCGGCCCCGGCTGCCTCTACGACGCCGGAAACGTCGTAGCCGAGAATGACTGGAAATGTGAATGGGAAAGGCAGCATCCCCTCCCGTATCTTGCAGTCAACGGGGTTTGCCCCGCAGGCGTAAACCCTGACCAGGAGCTGGCCTTCGCCCGGGCTTGGCTTGGGCAGCGCCATGGCCTGAAGCGTCTCGGGCCCGCCGAACTTCGAAATTCCGACAGCCTTCACTAGCTTCCTCCTCGCCGGCCCGCCCGGCGGACCAGTAGAATACCACGTCCCGCCCCGCTCTTCACGCCGCAGTACTTGGGGCGAAGGGTTCCGCCCTTCGCATGCTCAAGCCTAATGTTCGTTCAACGGGAGGAGCGCCGCCGAGTGGGCCTGCACAGGCGCGCCGCTAGCCAGTGGCGCCGCCGAAGTGTAAAATAGGGTGGGAGGAAAAGCCATGCGTGTAAGGCCCGTCAAAGTTGACACTTACAAGGAGAACGTTGTTTTTTTGAGGAAGGATTGCCCCTTATGCAGGGCGCAGGGGTTCGCCGCGTTGAGCAAGGTGGAGGTGCGCTGCAACGGCCGCTCGGTCATCGGCGTGCTCAACGTGATAGACGAGTCATTCCTGGCCAAGGGGGAAGTCGGCCTGTGCGAATACGCTTTCAAGAACCTTGGCGCGAAGCCAGGCGCCGAGGTAGAGGTGCGCCACCTCGACCCGGTTCGTTCCGTTGACCACGTCCGGGGAAAGATTCACGGCGAGATTCTGGGGCAGGATGATTACCGGGAAATCCTCAAGGACATCGTGGCGAACCGCTACTCCAAAGTGGAGCTGACCGCCTTCGTCATTGGCTGCGCCCAGGGCTTCATGGACCGCCAGGAGATCTATTTTCTCTCGCAGGCGATGGTCGAGCAGGGCCAGTTGATTGACTGGGGCAAGGAGATGGTCGTTGACAAGCACTGCATCGGAGGCATACCTGGCAACCGGACGACGATGGTGGTGGTGCCTATCATCGCGGCCTACGGCCTGACCATCCCCAAGACTTCTTCGCGTTCGATCACTTCGCCAGCGGGGACGGCCGACACGATGGAGGTCCTGGCCAACGTTGACCTCAGCTTGGAACAGATGCGTGCCGTCGTGGAGAAGGAAAACGGCTGCCTGGCGTGGGGAGGATCGCTCGCGCTTTCCCCGGCGGACGACATCATAATCTCGGTCGAGCGGCCTTTGAACATTGACGCCGTCGGCCAGATGATCGCCTCCATCCTGTCAAAAAAGAAAGCGGCTGGCTCGACGCACGTCCTGATTGACATTCCGGTCGGGCCGACCGCCAAGGTGACAACCATGTCGAGGGCGGTGAACCTGAAAAAGCTCTTCGAGTTCGTCGGCGAGAAAATGGGGATGACCGTCGAGGTGCTGGTCAGCGACGGAAGCCAGCCGATAGGAAGGGGCATCGGCCCTGTCCTTGAAGTCCAGGACGTCATGGCGGTCCTCTCCGGCTCGCCCGGCGCGCCCCAGGATTTGAGGGAGAAGTGCATCAAGCTGGCGGGGCGCATACTGGACTTCGACCCGAAGCTCAGGGGCGGCGAGGGGCGAAAAGTGGCGGAGCAGATTCTCTCTTCGGGCCAGGCGCTGGAGAAGATGAAGGCCATCATCGCCATGCAGGGAGAGAAGGCGCCGAAGCAAGTTGGAGCCGTGGTCAAGGAAGCTCTTGCCCCCTCTTCGGGAACAATCGCGGCCATGGACAACCAGCAGTTGGCCTCGTGCGCCAAGCTTGCGGGCGCTCCAGTTGACCAGGGAGCCGGGTTGTACCTCTTGAAGAAGAACGGGGAGACGGTGAAGGCCGGCGAGCCGTTGTTCAGGATTCACGCGGAGGAAGATGCCGACATGGGCTACGCCTGGGATTACTGGCAGTCCCACCAGAAGATGGTAACCATCGAATGAGCGGCCGGCGGACCGAAGTGACGGCTCGGAAGATACGCGCGCTGGAGATTCAAGGCGCCAACGCCATCGCCAAGGCTGCATTGACGGCGCTCGCTGGCGATTTGGCGGACGGGGCCGCCAACGGCAAGGAACTCGCCGGCGAGCTTTGCGCGGCTAGGCCCAACGAGCCGATGCTCAGGAACCTACTCTCTCGATTTCTCTCGGCCCCATGCGAGGCCGGCCGTGCCACCGAGGCAGCGGAAGCTCTATTGTCCGAGATAGCGGCCGATGAGAAAAAGATCGCCTCGAAAGGGGCGGAGCTCATACTTGACGGAATGACCGTCTTTACCCACTGCCATTCGAGCTCGGCGGTAGGCGTGCTTCTGGAAGCGCACCGATCGGGCAAGAAATTCCGAGTTCTAAATACCGAGACCAGGCCGAGGTACCAGGGACGCATTACGGCAAAGGAGCTGGCGTCGAACGGCGTGGAGGTCGTCCACATGGTGGACTCCGCAGCCAAACATGCGCTCGACGGGGCGGACCTTTTCATATTCGGGGCCGACGCGATTCTTCAGTCGGGATACCTGATCAACAAGGTTGGAACCGGCATCTTCTGTCTGGTGGCCGCAAGGTACGACGTGCCCACCTATTGCGCGACACACACGCTGAAAGTGGTCAGGGACCACCTGGACGAGAAGGTGGAAGAGCGTGACCCGGCGGAGGTGTGGCCTGATGCTCCGGCTGGGGTGGTCGTGCGCAATCCCGCTTTTGACAAAGTGCACTTGAAGTATGTCACGGCCTTCATCACGGAGAAAGGCCTTTT
>DAHXMK010000343.1 GCA_027365515.1 Candidatus Aminicenantota bacterium | reverse complement strand
ATACCGGCCCGGCGTGAGGGGTATCCGCAGCCCCCCGGGCCGCCGGGCGGGAAAAATTTGACCCCGGCAGGGTTGAAAATCCGACCGGCCTACCTATCATTAGCAGCCACACGGGTAGAGTGCTAATAGCTCTCCCGTGGCTTTAACTTAATCCATCGTATTCTTTTAAGGAGCGTTCACCATGAAGATGCGTCCTCTTCATGATCGCGTCATCGTCAAGCGCCTGGAGGAGGAGCGTACCTCTCCGGGTGGCATCGTCATTCCCGATACCGCGGCTGAGAAGCCGATTCAGGGAAAGGTCGTCGCGGTCGGAAACGGCAAAATTCTTGAAAACGGCCAAGTTCGCGCCCTCGATGTGAAGGTCGGCGACAAGGTCCTTTTCGGCAAGTACAGCGGGACGGAAGTGAAGGTCGAAGGCGAGGATCTGCTCGTCATGCGCGAAGAAGACCTCATGGCCGTGATCGAGAGCAAGTAAGCGAGGAGCACTCACAATGGCAGCCAAAGAAGTCCGCTTTAGCGATGACGCCCGCCAGCGCATGGTCAAGGGTGTCAATATTCTGGCGAACGCCGTCAAGGCGACGCTCGGCCCGAAGGGCCGCAACGCCGTGCTCGAGAAGAGCTTCGGCGCCCCCACCGTCACGAAGGACGGTGTGTCGGTCGCGAAGGAAATCGAACTGAAGGACAAGTTCGAGAACATGGGCGCGCAGATGGTCAAGGAAGTCGCCTCCAACACCTCCGATGAGGCCGGCGACGGCACCACCACCGCCACGGTGCTCGCCCAGGCGATCGTGCGCGAGGGCCTGAAGGCCGTCTCCTCGGGCCGCAACCCGATGGACGTCAAGCGCGGCATCGACAAGGGTGTCATCGCTGCGACCGAAGAGCTGAAGAAGCTCGCCAAGCCCTGCAAGGATTCCAAGGCGATCGCCCAGGTCGGCACGATCTCGGCGAACTCCGACGAGTCGATCGGCAAGACCATCGCCGACGCGATGGAGAAGGTCGGCAAGGAAGGCGTGATCACGGTCGAGGAAGGTTCGGGTCTCGACAACGAGCTCGAAGTGGTCGAAGGCATGCAGTTCGACCGCGGCTACCTCTCCCCGTACTTCATCAACAGTCAGCAGAACCAGACGGCCGAGCTCGACAAGCCGTTCATCCTGCTGGTCGACAAGAAGATTTCCAACATCCGCGAGCTGCTGCCGCTGCTCGAGGGTGTTGCCAAGGCCGGCCGCCCGCTGCTGGTGGTCGCCGAGGACGTCGAGGGCGAGGCGCTCGCCACCCTCGTGGTGAACAACATCCGCGGCATTCTGAAGGTCGCGGCCGTCAAGGCTCCGGGCTTCGGCGATCGCCGCAAGGCGATGCTGCAGGACATCGCGGTCCTGACCGGCGGCACGGTGATCTCCGACGAGGTGGGTCTGTCGCTCGAGAAGGCGACGCTGAATGACCTCGGTGAGGCCAAGAAGATCGTTGTCGAGAAGGAAAACACCACGATCATCGACGGCGCCGGCAAGCAGGCGGACATCAAGGCCCGCGTCGAGTCGATCCGTCAGCAGATCGAGGAGGCGACCTCCGATTACGACAAGGAGAAGCTGCAGGAGCGCGTCGCGAAGCTCTCCGGCGGTGTCGCGGTCATCAAGGTCGGCGCAGCCACCGAGATGGAGATGAAGGAAAAGAAGGCGCGCGTCGAAGATGCGCTGCACGCGACCCGTGCGGCCGTCGAGGAAGGCGTGGTGCCGGGCGGCGGTGTCGCCCTGATCCGCGTGCAGAAGGCGGTCGAG
>DAHXMK010000328.1 GCA_027365515.1 Candidatus Aminicenantota bacterium | reverse complement strand
CGAAGTGGCCGTGACTCCTGAATTCCGAGCGCCGTGATGGAAATGCACAAGCCAGACCTGCTTCGGCTTAAATCGCCCCCGGCCAGCCGTATCCCTTCTTGGAGCGAAAGGCCGCGCATTCCTTCAAGGAGGCTTTCCACGTAATCGTCGTTCAGGCTTTCGGGAATCGCCAGCGTGAGAAGGAACCAGGCCGGCTTTGCTCCGCTGGCGGAGAGGTCGGACAGGTTGGCGGCGAGCGCTTAGTGGCCGAGCGCTTGGGGCGGCCCCCAGCCCGTTTCAAAGTCAACTCCTTCCGCCAGAAAGTCAGTGGTGATTGCGTAACGCGCTTCCGGAAGAATGGCCGCGTCGTCGCCGTGGCCTGGCGCCAGCCACGCCGGCCCCCAGAGACTGGATATCAGGCCGAGCCAGGAGGCCTCGTCCCGCTTTCTCCGGTTCACGGCGAGTGGTTCCCGTTGAGGCCGTATTTTTCCATCCGCTGGTTCAGGGTGTTCCGGTGCATGCCGAGCCTGCGCGCGGCCCTGCTTCTGTTGCCGTGGCAGTTGGCGAGAATTTTCTGGATGAATATTTTTTCGATCTCGTCCTGGGATTCCTGAAGCGAAATTCCCATGGAGACGAGCTTGTCCACGACCTTGCGAAGATGGTCTTGGAGGTCACGGTCCTCCAGGAACGGATCGCCGAACGGCAGACGCTCCACCCCTCATCCCCAGGTTAGCATGGTAAAAAACCTACTGCCTGGGCCCATCCTTCAACTGATCCAATTCCTTCTCGCGCTTTTTGGCGATAAGCAGCATACGGTCCTTCATGCCCAGCTTCATCTTCTTGACTTCCGCGACCCGCCGCTCTTCCTCCGGGCTCAAGAACCCTTTGGCCGAGAGGGCGTTAAGTTCCTGTTCGTATTCCTGGTGCTTCTCGTAAAGCCTTTTGAAGTCTTCATCCACCTTGGCCAGATACTCTCTTACCTGTTGGGACAACTGCATAGGTCTCCTCCCGGCGGCGTCACTGGGGACGCTCTAGGATGCGATTCCACCTAGTCTTGGAAAAGAAGTGGATGACCTTGTCGCCAAGCTTCTTCGCAATGTCTGAAGGCGACGACTTCATGTAGTCGTAATCCCCCTCTTGGAAGGACCACCAGATGATCCACGCCCGGCCTAAAACCATCTTCTCGTCCAAAGCCCCCCAATAGCGGCTGTCTTCACTGCTCGCCCGGTTGTCGCCCATCATAAAGAGATGGCCGGCCGGAATACGGTAGGGGCCGAAATCCTCCCTGCCTAGGGTCTCACCTTCCAACATTTCTTTCAAGGAGACGTCAACCCTGCCTGGCTGGGTCATCACCGTGAAAGCCTCGGGCTGTGAAAGGTAGTCCGGCAGGAGGGGAATCTTCTCCTTGTCCGGAAGGGGCTGCGGGTCGTGGGCGTCCTGCCTCATGTAATCGGGAATGTTGGCGTAAGGCTCGGAGAGCGGCTTGCCGTTGACATAGGCCCTGTCCCTCACGACCTGCACAACGTCGCCGCCCTTGGCGATCACCCGTTTGATGAAGGGGACGTCGGGCTTCCCCGGATACTTGAAAACTACTATGTCCCCGCGCTTAGGCTCCCTGAGCGGCAGAATCGCACGCTCCCACGAGAAGAGAGTTGGGCCGTAGATGAAGTAGTTGACCAGAACGCGGTCGCCCACCAGAAGGGTGTTCTTCATCGAGCCGGATGGGATGTTGCTGTTCTGAAAGACCCAAGTCCTGGCGAAGAGGACGAAGATCAGAACGACGCAGATGGTTTCCCAATAGTCGCGAATCGTTCCCTTTGCGGGGGCGCCCGGCGCCACCACATCGTTCTTTGCTTTTTTTTCAGCCATTAAATCCTTTCTCTAGGATGGCGCGTTCAAGTCGCTCCACTAACATATTGTATGAGGAAACCCGGTGGCCGTCAACCGGGCTGAAATGCAAGCTGGGCGGGCGGTAGAGTAACCGACGCGGGGCCAGGGGGAACTCTTTCAAGCCTGGCGCCGGCGGACTTTCGAGGGGCGGCGCGGGAATGTTCTTTCCGGCAAAAACCTCGCGCCGGGAAGCCGCCACCTGTTGGCGATTGGGAGTTAATCGGCTATACTTAATACTTGGCGCGCCCGTAGCTCAGCTGGATAGAGCGTCGGCCTCCGGAGCCGAAGGTCGTGGGTTCGAATCCCGCCGGGCGCACCACTTAACCAAGGGGGACCTCGTCCCCCTTAGGCGCTTCGGTCGTTTCGCTCCCTTCTCTGAGTCCCAGCTTAAAGGCAAGGATGAAATATGAATTATGAAGGATGAAGGGCGGTGCTTCCTTTCTTACTTCAACCTTCATCCTTCAACCTTGTCTTTGCGGTCCGCCCAACGCTCGGCTGGGCAAAGCCTCTCACAGGCGGATGACAGTGCCCGGACTTGCCTGGCGTCATGGATGGGGGCTTCACGGCGGGGAGAAGGCTATTTCGTTTCGGCTGGAGTGATGGAGAGAAGGGCGTCGCGGGCGGCGGCTTGTTCGGCGGCTTTTTTATTCGAGCCGGCGCCGTGGCCCGAGGCCCTGCGGTTGAGAAAGACGGTCGCCTTGAAGCCTTCCGGCGACGATTCTGTGACGTAGGTCGGAAGAGGCTTTCCAGCCGCCTGCATCATCTCCTGGAGCTTCGTCTTCGCGTCCTCGTCGAGGACCTGGAGGCCGCGCCGCTTGACGTGGTCCTTCCAAAGCTCCCGGACGAACTTCCTGGTGAAGCGCACTCCGGCGTCGAGGTAAAGGGCCGCGACGAGCGCTTCGAACGAGGCGGCGAGGATGCGCTCCTTAGTCCTGCCGCCGTCGCGTTCCTCGCCGACCCCCATGACGAGGTGCGCGTCGAGCTTGAGCTGTGCGGCGAAACGCGCCAGCACCGGGCCGCTGACCCAGTAGGAGCGAAGCCTCGCGAGGACGCCTTCGTTCTCCTGGCTGAAGCCGTCGAAGAGAAGCTCCGCGACCCAAGCGTTCAAAATGGAGTCGCCCAGAAACTCAAGCCTCTCGTACGACAGGAGGCGCGGCTTTCCAGCCTCGATCGCGCCGCTAGGGTGGGTGACCGCCTGTTCGAGCAGGCTCTTGTCCCTGAAGAAGTGGCCGATGCGCGCCTGGAGCGCGTCGAGGCCGAGAGTCACGAGGTCGTCGGCCATCAGGCGACGATCTCCGACGCGGCTTCCCTGACGGTGGCCGCGGAGATGGGGTTCTCCTCTTTCTCAAGGCCCAGAAGCAGGGCATTGGTGCAGAGGTTGTTGATGAGCCTTGGAATGCCTCCCGTCACCTCGTGTATGATCGCCAGCGCCCCTTTTGCGAAGACGGGCGCTTCTGCGCCGGCCACTTCGAGGCGGTACTTGACGTACATCTCGGTGTCGCTGGGGCCGATGGCTCCTAAGTGGTACCACATCCCCACCCGCTGGCGCAGCGCCCTGTACGCGGGGTGAGCGAGGCGGCGCTTAAGTTCCGGCTGGCCTATGAGGATGATGGCCAGCAGGTTCTGGTCATCGAGCTGGAAATTGGAGAGGAGCCTGATCTCGTCGAAAGTCGGCTTTGACGGGATGAGCTGAGCCTCGTCAACTACGAGGACCACGCCGTTGCCCGCCTCCTTCAACTCCAACAGCTTGTCGCTGAGCGAGTCCACCAGATCGCTTCTGTGGTGGCTCACCTTGGCGTCGAG
>DAHXMK010000285.1 GCA_027365515.1 Candidatus Aminicenantota bacterium | reverse complement strand
GAGACCCTGCCGAGGAAAGTGACGCTGGGGCCGGCCATCCGCTTCAGGCGGCCGAACTCCGGCCCATCCCCGGCCACTCGCAACGGGACGTTGAGCTTCGTGCAGGCGAGAACGGCGAGGTCGGCTCTCTTGTAAGGGACGAGGCGCCCCGCCACGAGGAATGCATCGCCCTTCTCCGCCGACGGCTTGAAGCGCTCGACGTCAACCGGCGGGTATATGACGGCGGCATCGCGGCCGTAGACCCGCTTAACCCGGCGCGCGGCGTGATGGGAATCGGCGATCCAGTGGTCAACCCGCGCGGAGGTGGTGGCGTCCCAAAGGCGGACGTAATGCAGGATGGCCCTGGCGGCCCAGGACCGCAGGCCCTTGTCCAGGCCCGAGAGCCTGAGATATTCGTTGTAGAGGTCCCAGGCGTACCGCACCGGCGTGAAGCAGTAGCAGACGTGCATCGTGTCGGAGCGGGTCAGCACGCCGTGGGCCACAGAGTGCGAGAAGGAGAGGACGACGTCCGAGAAGCCAAGGTCCAGCTGTTCGACGGCAAAAGGATAGAGTGCTAGAAACGTCCTGTAACGCTTCTTGAAGAAGGAGCGGCTGAGAAAGGTCGTGTGAATGTCCCTGTTAATGATGGCCGAGCCGGAGAACTGCCTCGAATCGAAAAAGAGCGTGTGGATGGGACTCCGCGGGTACTCCTCGCACATCGCTTCAAGGCAGCGTTCTCCGCCGCCGAAGTCTACCAGCCAGTCGTGAGCGAACGTGAGCGTGTAGGAGTGCATCGCCCTTTCACTTTGCCGGCGCGAGCGCCGAACCGCGACTGCATAATAACAGGAGAGGGACTTCTTGGCAACCAAAAGAGGCCGCAGGCCATTTTCCAAACGGCGGCTTCACGCTTCCCGCTTCAATCACGAGGCGAGCGCTTCGCCGATGGCCTCCGCCGTCTTCTCGGCCGCGGCTTCCCAAGTAAACAGTCGCGCCCTTTCGAGCCCTTTCTGGACGAGCTTAGGGCGCAGCGCCTCGTCGCGCGATATAGTGACTATCCCCGAAGCGATGTCATCAACGTTCGTCGGGTCGCAGTAAAGCGCAGCGTCGCCGCACACCTCCGGGAGGCTCGCGGCGCGCGAGGCGAGGACCGGTACGGACCGGGCCATCGCTTCGAGGGGCGGCAGTCCGAAACCCTCGTAGAGCGATGGAAAGAGCAGGGCGATTGCATTCAAGTACAGGGCTTCAAGCTCCGAGTCCGTCACTCGCCCGGTGAATTCGATCTCTCCCTTTACCCCGAGCGAGGCCGCCAGCTCCGGCAATCCCTTCTCGCCCGTAAGAAAGCGGTCTGTTTCGCCGACGATCTTCAGCGGCAGCGACGGACATCCGGACAGGCGGGCTTTCGCGTAGGCCTCTATCAGCCGCTTGAGATTCTTGTGCGGCTTGACGTTGCCAACGAATAGGAAGTGGCTTCCGGCGTTGCCGGCGCCGGCCTTGTCGGGCGTTGCGACGCCAAGGTGGACCACACGCGCCTTTTCAGCGCACGGCAATCCGTAGCGGCGCATCTCCTCGAGCGTGAAGGCCGAGTCTGTGAGCACTAGCGCCGAGCGCTTCATTGCGGCCTTCAACAGCAACCTCGCGTAGCTTTTCTTCAGCCCGCCCCACTCCACGTTTTGGCGCGAGATATGAAAGACGTCGTGAATCGTCGTCAGCCTGCGCACGCCGCCGATGAGCGGCGCGTTGTAGTGGGGCGACCAGAAGAGGCCTGGCTTCATTTTCTTGATCAGCCCGTGGAGAACAAGATGTTCCAGAGGCGAATAGAGCGGAGTCTCGAAGCTTACCGCCCGCTCCGGGCCGCACCATGAGAAGGCCGAAAGCTCCTCCCGCTTTCCGAGGAAGAAGAATTCGCAAGCCGTCTTTTTCTCGATCAGGGGAATAATGTTGCGGATGTAAGTCCCGACTCCGGAGGAGAGCGCCATCCGGCAGTCAACCATGATTCTCGGCCTGGATGCTCCCGCGGCCGCCATGCTCACCTGCTCCCCTCGGCGCGGCCCACCACGAAGACGTTCGCCTTTATCCTGTGGCGCAGCGCGTCGGCGGTCGAACCGAAGAGAAGGTCCTTGAAGAATCGGTGGCCGTGGGCTCCCATGACGACGACGTCGGGCTCGAACTCCTCGATGAGCCGCCGCAGCTCGGCCACCGGCTTTCCGCACCCGACGAGCGCGCGAACCTCCTCCAGTCCGGCCTGGCGCAACGAGGCGGCGTACTCCTCAAGCCGCTCGCGGTCTTCCAGCGTCTCCGCGTCGGAGGAGTCCTGGCCAGAGAACTTCGCCGAGGCGCTCTCCACGACGTGCATCAGGCCTATCGCCGGACGCCCGCCCCCTATAAGCCTCAGCGTCTCGTGGATCACCTCGCGGTCCCGGCCGGAAAAGTCGAGCGCTATGGCGACCCGCTTGTAGGGCGTGACTTGCAAAGCCTCCTCAAAATAAAAAGAAAAAGAAACGAAAAAGAAAAAGAAAAAGAAAAAGAAAAGAAA